>CAURES010000070.1:0-6167 GCA_963523725.1 uncultured Streptococcus sp. | reverse complement strand
AAATCTTAAAGCGGTCGCCCTTAAGGAAAGTATGGGCAACAGGCCAGGGGTTCATCCCACGGATTTGATTAAAGAGTTGACGATTGCTTTTGTTCCAGTCCAGTTTTTCTTCCTCTGGCTTGATATTTGGAGAGAAGGTAACCTGACTCGGATCCTGCGGTTCAGGTTTGATATCACCAGCAATATAAGCTGGCAAAGTGTCCAAAAGCAAATCACGACCAACTAGCGCCAATTTTTCAAACAAGGTGCCAACATTATCCTCATCTGTGATAGGAATGCTGCGACGAGAAATCATATCACCTGCATCCATTTCCTTAACCATTTCCATAATGGTTACACCTGCTTCCTCATCACCTTGAATCAAGGCATAATGGATAGGCGCACCACCACGGTGTTTAGGAAGGAGTGACGCGTGAACATTGACCGCAAAGTCCATGCTATCAAGGAGTCTACTTGGGAGAAACTGCCCAAATGCAGCAGTCACAATTCCATCTGCTCCTAGCTTCATAAGATCTTCCATCTCTGGACTTCCAGATAATTTTTCAGGTTGGTAGATAGGAAGTCCTGCTTCTTTGGCAGCCTGCTTGACTGGGGTTTCTTGAATCACTTTTTTACGACCAACAGCGCGGTCTGGCTGGGTTACAACGGCTAGAATTTCGTAACGGTCATCTGTCAAAAGCCCTTTTAAAACTGTTGCTGAAAAGTCGGGTGTCCCCATAAAGATTAATTTTGTCATATCTTCTCCTTCTTATAAAAATTGCTGTGGCTCATGGTCAATGCTGAGACGGAGCTCACTATTTTCCCGTTCTTGAGTCAAGGCCAAGACCTGGTTGAGGGTCGGCCCCAGCTCATCTTCTAAACGGTATTTAATTAAAATCTGGTAATGATAGAGGTTGTGGGTACGGGCAATGGGTTTGGGCGTTGGCCCCAGAATGTGACTGGTCTCTGACAAGCCTGATCGCAAAATGTTCATAACTTCATAGGCACGTTTGACAACCTCTTCTTCTTTCTTGTGAGAAAGGGTAATGCCAATCGTGAAATAGTAAGGTGGATAACCAAGTTGTCGTCTGATTCCCATTTCATAGGCATAAAAGCCTTCGTAGTCCTGATCCTTGGCAAATCGAATAGCGTAGTGCTGAGGATTGTAAGACTGAATCAAGACCTGCCCAGCTTTTTCAGCACGACCTGCCCGGCCTGCCACCTGAGTCAAAAGTTGGAAGGTTCTCTCAGAAGAACGGAAATCAGGCAGATTCAAGGCCGTATCCGCATTGAGCACTCCGACTAAGGTCACATTTGGAAAATCCAATCCCTTGGCAATCATCTGAGTACCAAGTAAAATATCTGCTTCCCCTCGACCAAACTGGTCAAGTAGAGCTTGGTGACTGCCTTTCTTGCGGGTTGTATCCACATCCATGCGCAGAATACGTGCCTGAGGAAAGAGTTCTGCCAGCTCATCATAAGCCTTTTGAGTTCCTGTCCCATAGTAACGAATACTTCGGCTCTTACAGTTAGGACAGACCTGAGGAATGTCCTTAGAAAAGCCACAATAATGACAATTCATGGTCTTGGTATCCATGTGCAAGGTCAAAGAAATATCACAGTTGGGACAAGTATCCACCGTCCCACACTCCCGACACATAACAAAGCTAGAATAGCCACGACGATTGAGCATGAGAACTACCTGCTCTTTTTTAGCCAGACGGTCCTGAATAGCTTCTAACAAATGTGGCGTAAAGTTTGACGTCTCATTTTGTCCGATATAGTCCCGAAAGTCAATCACTTGAACCTCAGGGATCCTAGCCAAAGGATTGGCGCGTTGGGTCAGACGTAAATGTTGATAAACGCCTTTTCCAGCCCTAGCACGACTTTCCAGACTAGGAGTTGCTGAACCAAGTACCAGGGCTGCTTGATTATACTGGGACCTTAGAATAGCAACCTCTCTAGCATGGTAACGGGGATTGCTGTCCTGCTTATAAGTCGCTTCATGCTCCTCATCGATAATCATAACACCTAGATTTTTCAGCGGAGCAAAGATAGCGGATCTGGCACCAACCACAACTTGGGCATCGCCGCGTTCTACCTTGCGCCATTCATCATACTTTTCACCATTGGACAGGCCTGAATGAAGAATGGCCACTTTCTCACCAAATCGAGCTATAAAACGCTCCGTCATCTGAGGAGTCAAGGAAATCTCAGGCACCAGTAAAATAGCAGTTTTGCCCTTATCCAAGGCCCCTTGGATAATCTGCAAGTAAACCTCGGTCTTTCCACTTCCTGTAATCCCTTGAAGGAGGAAGGGAGGCTGATGACTGCCAATAGCACTGACAACCGCATCACGCGCCTGTCTTTGTTCTGGATTCAGTTCCAAAGGTCTACTTGCCTCAATACCTTCAAAATAAGCAGCCGAGCGTTGAACTTCCTTTTGGACTATGGTCACAGCACCTTGTTCGACAAAGAAATTGACTTGCTCCCGTGAGTAGGATTCTAACAAACTAGCCAAGGAAGCACTCTCAGGATGAGAAAGCAAATAGTCTCTCAGTTCTAACTTTTTCTTGGCGCGCACAGAAATCTCGACACCTTTTAATCGATCAAGATTCACCTCATACCAAGACTGGGTCTTGACCTTCTTTTGATCAATCGCCTGATATTCTAGACCAAGCAGGCCTTTTCTAGTCAAACGCATCATTTCAGCTTGCTTACTTAAATCTAGAGAAGAAAAAGCAAGCGAATCCTCTGAACCAAACAAGCGATCTCGGTCTTCCTGACTCAGATCTGCCTTAGGATAGAGAATTTTGTCATAGCTGGAGTTCAGAAACCCTGGTAACATAGCCTTGAGGATAGAGATTTTATAAGAAAAGACGGACTTGCGGAGCTCTTCAGCTAGCCAGAGTTGTTCTTGCGTGAGAACAGGAGAAAAATCCAGCACCTCGGCAATATCTTTTAAATCTTGCTCCATCTCTTCTTCATCTGATTGAGACTCCAAACCAAGAACAATCCCTTGAATCAGGCGATTCCCCTTACCAAAGGGCACATGGACCCGCATCCCAACTTCCAACATTCCCTCAAATTCCTCCGGAATCCTGTAACTATAGGGCTGGTCCGTCTGCATCAAGGGCACATCCACAATAATCTTAGCTACAGCCATCTTCTCACCTCCTCCTTGTCAGTACATTCTTGCAATAGAAAAAATAAGATTGAGTCCCCCCAACCTTAAATTTTTTCACCATCTTCTTTTTCTTTAGCGATTTGCTCTTTGATTTTCTTTTCTTCTTCTTCTTTGCGGCGTTTTTCTTCTTCGATACGGCGACGCACTGCTTCACGTTTTCCTTCTGGATCTGGGTGAATTGTAACGTTTCCTGATTCGATTTCTTCTAAAGCGCGAAGAGTTGATTTTTCAGACTTGAAACCTTGAGTTGCTGGCGCACCTGCTTCCAATTCGTGGGCACGTTTTGCTTCCAAGATTACGAGTGAATATTTTGAAGGAACCTTGTCGAGCAAGGTATCAATAGAGGGTTTTAACATCATTTGCTTGTACCTATTTTCTAAATTTTATCGAGTAGTTGGAGATTTTGGTAACATCTCCTGATAGTGACCAATGACACGATCCACACGGAAGTGTTCTGCTTCGATCACACGTTTGACACGCTCAGCAGCTAGGGGCACCTGATCGTTGACAATCGCATAATCATACTCACGCATGAGGGCAATTTCTTCCTTGGCTTTTTCGATTCGTTGGGCAATCACTTCTGCACTATCTGTTCCACGACCTACCAAACGATCTTGCAATTCATCCAAATCTGGTGGTGTCAGGAAGATAAAGACAGCATCTGGAACCTTTTTCTTGACCTGAAGAGCGCCCTGAACCTCAATTTCAAGGAAAACATCGATTCCCTTGTCCAAGGTTTCATTGACATAGGTCAGAGGAGTTCCATAGTAGTTGCCGACATATTCTGCGTATTCCAACATCTGTCCTTGACGAATCAGCTCTTCAAACTCTTCACGAGTACGGAAGAAATAGTCAACACCGTCCACTTCTCCAGGACGTTGTGCGCGTGTCGTCATCGATACAGAGTATTGAAATTGGTTTTCAGAACTCTCAAAAATCTCTCTTCTAACCGTTCCTTTTCCAACCCCTGAAGGACCAGAAAAAACGATTAGTAAGCCTCGGTCTGCCATTGTGTCTCCTTTTAGTCAGTCTGTGAAATAACATTTCTCTAGAATAATGGCAAAAAGCCAGATTATCCTTTACAGTCTTTCTATCTAGTGTAACAAAAAAGCAGTAATTTTTCAACTGCTCTTTCTTATTTATTTAGCATAATCTACTGCACGAAGCTCGCGAATCACGGTTACCTTGATATTTCCTGGGTAATCGAGATTGTTTTCAATTTTCTCACGAACTTTGTGAGCCAAGATTGTGACTTTGTCGTCCTTGATTTGTCCTGGATTGACCATGATGCGGATTTCACGTCCTGCTTGAAGGGCAAAGCTAGTTTGTACTCCTTCAAAGCCATTCGCAATTTCTTCCAAATCATGGAGACGCTTGATGTAGCTTTCAAGAGACTCACTACGAGCACCTGGACGGGCCGCACTCAAGGCATCTGCTGCAGCAACAATCACTGCAATGACACTTTCAGCTTCAACATCACCGTGGTGACTAGCAATCGTATTGACCACAACTGGGTGTTCCTTGTACTTACGTGCCAATTCCATACCGATTTCAACGTGGCTACCCTCAACCTCGCGGTCAATGGCTTTTCCGATATCGTGAAGGAATCCAGCACGACGGGCAAGAGCCGCATTTTCACCAAGTTCGCTCGCCATGATACCAGCCAACTTAGCAACTTCAATCGAATGGCGCAAGACATTTTGTCCATATGAAGTACGGAACTGCAAACGTCCCATAATCTTCATCAAGTCTGGATGAAGGTTTGGCGCACCAATCTCATAGGCCGCTGCCTCACCGTATTCACGGATCTTATTGTCAATCTCTTGACGGTTTTTCTCAACCAACTCTTCGATACGAGCTGGGTGGATACGACCATCTTTGAGCAACATTTCCATAGTCATACGGGCAATCTCACGACGAATCGGGTCAAAACCTGACAAGGTCACCACTTCTGGTGTATCGTCGATAATCACATCGACCCCTGTCAAACTTTCAAAGGTACGAATGTTACGACCTTCACGACCAATAATGCGTCCCTTCATAGTATCATCTGGCAGATGAACTGTTGAGTTTGTTGACTCCGCTACATATTCACCAGCGATACGTTGCATAGCTTGAACCAAGATGTCCTTAGCCATTTTGTCAGAACGTTCCTTGACCTCTTGCTCAGCTTCACGAATGCGGCTAGCAATCTCCTTGGTCAAGTTTTCCTCTGTCTGTGCCAAGATAATATCTCGTGCTTCTGCCTGAGACAGGGCACCAATACGCTCTAACTCTGCTTCTTTTTGTCTTTCGACTTCCTCTAATTGCTCTTCACGCGCATCAAGGTTTTTCGCTCTATCAGAAATACTTTGTTCTTTTTGTTCAAGTGTTTGTTCTTTACTCGTCAAATTGTCGTCCTTGCGGTCGAGGCTAGTAGCTCTCTCTGTCAAACGACTTTCGATTTGTTTGAGTTCTTGACGTTCTGATTTGAATTCAGCGTCCACTTCTTCACGGTATTTTCTGGCTTCTTCTTTGGCCTCCAATAGTGCTTCTTTTTTAAGAGACTTGCTTTCACGCTTGGCTTCATTAACAAGTAAATCTGCTTCACGTTCAGCTTGTCCACGTAAATTAGTTGCTTCTTGTTCAGCATTTAAAAGCATCAACTCCGCAGCTTCCTGAGATGATTTCATCTTAGCTGAGATGCTGACATATCCAATGACTAAACCAATGATGACGGCAAAAACAGCAATCGCAAGCGACATGATTTCCATGTTTTTACCTCATTTTATTGTTATTCCGAATGACATACATTCTTTTACATTCTACCATAAAAAAGTGATTTTCACAAACCTAAAATAGAATATGTTTTGAGGAATTTAGGACATAATCACTAAATAAAATTGTTAAATCCTTGTTGATTAGAAACAGTTGTTTCGCAGAGATTAAAAAAAGCCCACCTTTCAGTCAATGTCATTAAGTTAGTGATCTAACTACTTGAATAGGAGGTGTGATTGAGGTC
>CAURES010000069.1:0-6196 GCA_963523725.1 uncultured Streptococcus sp. | reverse complement strand
GTCTAGACGGAACTCCTGCTACAGAGGATTGGATTCCCAAACCTGCAAAGAGCAGGGTTACAGAACCTGCCACACCAAAGATCGTCATCAACATCCGCTGCTTATAACGGAAGATATTGCGGGCTGTTACCTTATGAGTAAAACTGAGACGGCGCCAGATAAAACGGATGCGCTCCAGTAAGATTTTAGCTCCTTTAACAGGAGGTTTAGGCAGTAAAAGCTGGGCTGCTTCATCATGAAGTTCCCTACGAGCTACCAAGTAGGCTGGTAACACACTCGCCACCCAACTCAAACCAAGAGCCAGTAAGCTATAGGTCCAATAGAACTGAATCTGGGTTTCTCCCACCACCATGCCTTTTGTAATGACACTTGAAATCACACCGGCTAGTAAATAATGGCCAAGTATGCTACCTAGAGCTGTTCCTACAGTCCCAGCTACTAGACCATAAAGGAGAAACTTGGCAATAATATCCTTGCTACGATAGCCCAAGGCCTTAAAAATCCCTGCATGTGTTCGCTCTTCATCCACAAAACGAGTCATGGTTGTAAAGGTCACCATAGCCGCTACGGCATAAAGCACTACAGGAAAGATATTGCCCACTGCCCGAATACTGGCTGAAGCATTGCTGTACATGAGGTAGCCCTGACCGCCAGGCATGGTCTGACGATTATAGACTTGATACTTGGGCTCAACCAAATCATCCAAGACATGCTGATGTTTTTCTAATTTTTCCTTTTCTTGGGCTAGATTTTGTTCAGCCTGCTTTAGTCTATCCTCTTCCTTGCCCAATTCCTGCTTGGCTTGGGTAAGTTGAGCACTGGCCTGCTCTCTCTGGGCTTGAGGAAGCAAAGCTAGTTGACTTTCCTGAACCTGTAGACGAGCTTGAGCAGTTGCTAAACGACGCTTGCCTTCCTGCAAATTAGTCTCAGCCTTGTCAAGGGTTTCTTGGCCCTTGTCTAAAGACTCTTGTCCTTCTTTTTTCAAGAGTTGCAGGCGTGCCTTGCCATTATTTGACAAAGCTTGTTCTAGGTTTTCCTGATGCTGTTTGGATTTTTCTTCATAAGCTGCTGAAAAAGCATTTAAACCTGACAAATCTTGATATTTCAAACGAGCTATATTGTAGACATTCTGATCAAACTGACTAGGTAAAAGCACCCCATAAGCGGTTAAAGTCCCACTTCCACTTGCTGCGTAGCCCATATCTCGCTGAGAGAGGATTTCAGCTGAATCCACAAAACCAGTAATGGTATAGGTATGGTCTTTTAAAGAGGAATGACCCTCTTCTTTTTCTTTAAAACTAATCTCCTGTCCCACGCTATATTGACTCTGCAGATGACTGGCCAAAGCAATTTCCTGGTCTGACTGAGGAAGTCTCCCCTCTCTCAGCTGAAATGTTGAAATTCGCTCTGGTTTGGAGTACAGCCGAATGGCATCCTGCCCATTTTCCATAGTCACATCTGTCAAATAGCCAAACTCAACCTCTGCGCCCTCTATCCGTTCTAGTTCTTCTTGATCTGTTTGATCCAAACCATAATTAGACATGACTGCCAAATCCAAGGTTTGAGCAGTTGTTAAATAAGCATTGGCAGTTGCCTCCATGTTGGGACTGGTTACTTTAAGGCCTACTAGGGCTAGAGATCCCAACATCATCAAGGTCAAGATGGATAAAAAACGCCCCTTGGAGCCTGTGAAGGACTGAATCAAGTCCTTCCAATAGGTTTTTCGCTTGATCATGCTAGTACTCCAAACTGTCGATATCCTGAGGATGCTGGTTGATCACCACATCCTTGACACTGGCATCGTGCATATGAATCACGCGATCAGCAATGGGCGCCAAAACTCCATTATGAGTCACGATGATCACCGTTGCTCCCTTTTGACGAGACATATCTTGGAGGATTTTCAAAACCTGCTTGCCCGTCTGATAATCCAAGGCTCCAGTCGGTTCATCACAAAGGAGGATTTTAGGATTTTTGGCTACCGCGCGTGCAATGGAGACTCGCTGTTGCTCCCCTCCAGAAAGCTGGGCTGGAAAGTTATTGAGACGATGAGCCAGGCCTACATCTGTCAAGACCTGCTCAGGATTCAAGGCATCTGTCACGATTTCTGAAGCCAACTCCACATTTTCCTTAGCGGTTAGATTGGAAACTAGATTATAAAACTGAAAAACAAAACCGACATCATTTCTACGATAATTGGTCCTCTGGTGGGAACTATAGTCTGCAATATTGGCACCATCAATCCAGATTTCCCCTTCATCATTGGTATCCATTCCCCCAAGAAGGTTAAGAACCGTTGACTTGCCTGCACCAGACGCACCTAGAATAATAACCAATTCACCCTTTTCAATCTCAAAATTCACATCACGATTGGCCACAATCTCCGTGTCCCCAACCTGATAACGCTTGTAACAGTGTTTCATCTCAATATAAGCCATCAGACCCACCCTCTCTCAAACAGATTACTTCCTACTACCATTATAACGCTTTTTCAACTAGTTGGAAACTGCTTACATTCTCAAATCCTTCAAAAAAGGCAGTCTCAAACCACTGCCTTCCATCATCTTCTTAAAAATAAAATTGAACCAGATCGCCTTCTGCTGTTGCCACCGAAATACAATCTTTCCCCATGCATTTCGCTTTTATTTTTTCTTGATTCATTTTAATCACACTCTTCTCAATATCTGGATAAGAGACTCGCAAATCTCCTCCACTTCTTGATAAAATGGTCAACTGTAAGAGTTTTTTATCCGCCCACCTCATGCTCACTTCAAAATGTCCACGTGCCATTAAGCCT
Organism: uncultured Streptococcus sp.; assembly: GCA_963523725.1. Taxonomy (GTDB): domain Bacteria; phylum Bacillota; class Bacilli; order Lactobacillales; family Streptococcaceae; genus Streptococcus. The sequence continues at coordinate 3,399 of CAURES010000069.1, read as the reverse complement.
GAAACGGAACCTGTTGACCATGCATCGGGTAGGGCGGCTAGAGGTACCAGATAAGCTGTATGAGACTGGAGCAACATTTCTGCCATGCCACTAGTCGCACCAAAATTACCATCTATCTGAAAAGGAGGGTGGCTACACCAAAGATTTGGCAAGGTGGATGACTTTAACTGCTCTGCTAATAATTTATGGGCTCGATTGCCATCTCCCAAACGCGCCCAGAGATTGATCTTATTAGCCTTGGACCAGCCTGTGCCGCCATCTCCACGATCATTGAGGCTAGCACGCGCGGCTACAAGATACTCCTGTCCCTTGTAGCTAAAGAGATTTCCAGGATAGAGTCCCACCAGATGGGAAGCGTGCCGATGCTGGGCCTCCACTTTCTCATTTTGAAAATGCTGCTCTTCCTCCTCATACCACTCCCTGATTCGACCAGATTGAGTGATTTGAATAGGATTAAGCAAGTCAAACTTCTCCTTGACCTCAGTCAACAAATCCCCATCCAGTTCCAATTCCTGAGCAGCCTGAATAAAATCATGGAATAATTGCCAAATCAGAGATTGGTCATAGGTATTGCCAATCGAAATCGGCCCATGTTCTGGAGAATAAGACGGAGAAGAGACCCAACGCTGCGCCTGCTGATCCTTATGTAAAAAGTCATTCCAAAAACGAACCGTTTCTCTCAACATGGGATAAATTTTCTCCCTGAGATAGTCTTGGTCCCTATAAAATGAATAGGCTTCATAAACAGTTTGCATCATCCACGCATTGGCAGCTGGTGACCAACCCCAATAGTAATCCCAACCAGGTGCCGTCCAGCCAAAGGGAGTCGCTTGAGTATGAACCAACCAACCATTCTCCTCCCCTTCCTGAGAGACGATTCCTGCATACCTTGCAGCCGCTAGACGACCATAGACACGCAAATCATCGATATAGTTGATGACTGGGAAAGCCGTCTCTAGGAGATTGGTAACATAGGCTGGCCAATAATTCATCTGCAGATTGATATTTAAGTGATAGTCCGAATTCCAAGGAGGATTGTCGACCGCATTCCAGACCCCTTGTAGGTTAGCTGGTAGAGCATCTGGACAGTCTCTAGAAGAACTAATCAATAAATACCGCCCATACTGGAAGAACAACTCCTCCAAAGCCTGCCCCTCTTGTGGCTTATAATTTTTTAACAAATCATCTGTAGTGGATGCGTCAACCTCAGCTCCCAAATCCAATTGAACACGCTGAAATAAGACTTGGTAGTCCTCAATATGCCTTGATTTCAATCGGGCATAACCCTTTTCTTTAGCTGTCTTCACCAAGTCCTTTACTTGCTGCTCTAAATCTATTTTCTTGCGATAATTACTAGCAGGATTTTGGGCAAAATCTGTCTTAGCCGCCAAGAAGAGATTAGCATAACTAGCTCCTGATATCTGAACCTTATTTGACCAGACTCTAATGTCCCCATCCGTTTCCCAAGCTAAACAGCTAGCAAACTGCAGGTCATTGTCCTTAACTCTTCCCTTCATCAAGATATGAGAAGCTGTGATATCCAGCTGGCATTCCTTGTAATCAGATGTTTCCTGCTTATACGTTCCATCAGAGACCAAATCACAGGTCAAGGATAGTTCTATAGTAAAATCTAGAGTTTCCAACCCTTCCTTAGTAAAGCGCTGAATCAAGAGATCATCTGGAAAACTCGCAAAAGTTTCACGTTCAAATTTCGTTCCCTTATAGACATAAGAAGCCGTCGCAAGCGCCTTACTGATATTAAGCTGCCTCTGGTAATCCGTCACCTGAGACAAAGTCTTGCCTTGATTACTAAACTCAATACGAATATACCCAAAGGACAGATAGGTCCCATATTGACTCGTTTTGGGCCCGACCAGGTGCTGTTCAGCCAGTTCCTTAGCCCGATTGTAATCTCTCTTTTCCAAAGCTTGCCGAATCTCAGCTAAAAAGTTATGCTGATCTTGAAGATTTCCACCCTGATAATCGGAACTATCAGGAAGTGGACCACCAGACCAGAGACTTTTTTCATTAAATTGAATCCGCTCAGCACCTATAAGGCCAAATACTTTTGCCCCTAAAGAACCATTGCCGATTGGTAAGGCCTCTTCTTCCCAACCCTTATATGTTGTTGACGCTGGTTGCTTGTAGGCCAATACATAATCTTGTTTTTTATTCCTTATCATACAACCATACTAACATAAAAAGCCTAGAAATCAATTCTAGACTTACAATTTTTTATTTTCCAAGGTAGTATTCAGAAACTACGTTCAATTTTTCGTCGAATTCGAATACCAATGGTGGGAAGTTAGGGATTTCCACGTCCATGATTTCGTCGTCTGACAAACCTTTGATGTGTTTTACAAGGGCACGGATTGAGTTACCGTGAGCTCCTACGAATACGTTTTTACCATCTTTAAGAGCTGGAGCGATTTTATCTTCCCAGAATGGAAGGGCACGTTCCAAAGTCACTTTCAAGTTTTCAGCATCTGGAATAACTGAGTCGTCAAGTGAAGCGTAACGACGATCAGTGTGAGCTGAATGCTCATCATCACGGTCCATGTTTGGAGGCAATACATCGTATGAACGACGCCAGATGTGAACTTGCTCATCACCAAATTGTTCAGCAGCTTCAGCTTTGTTTTTACCAGTCAAACCACCGTAGTGACGTTCGTTCAAGCGCCATGATTTTTCAACTGGAACCCACAATTGGTCAGAAGCTTCAAGAGCCAAGTTTGTTGTTTTGATCGCACGTTTCAATACTGAAGTGTAAGCTTGGTCAAATTCGATACCAGCTTCTTTGATCAATTTACCAGCGTCAATCGCTTGTTGTGTACCTTTTTCAGACAAATCAACATCAGCCCAACCAGTGAAAAGGTTAGCTTTGTTCCATTCAGACTCACCGTGGCGAGCAAAAACCAATTTTACCATTAGATGGATTCTCCTTTAAATTTTCCGAGGTTTCCCCTCGTTTATCTATTCTATTTTACACAATTTTTCACAAAAAAGCTAGTCAAAACCAAAAAGGAAAGGACTGTTTGACAATCCTTTTCCTTATTAGTATCATACAACAACCTTATTTCTCTTCAAACCCTTCTGCTACTGCGTCTGCAAAGTTTTCTTCTACGATGCTTGCACAGTGGTCACAGATAACTGCGTGGTAGCTGCGTTCTGCTGTTGTTGGGTCGATACGACGGCAACGGTCACATACTTCACCTGCAGCACGTTCAACTGTGAAGGCTACATCTTCAAAGCTAACGGCAGCTTCCGGAGCTTGTCCTTCTGCGATGGTCAAGTCTGACACGATTAAAAGTTGAGCTACATTGCTATTTACTGCTTCGAGTAGAGTTTTCACAACTTCATTTGGATAAACTGTCAAGTGAGCTTCAAGTGATTTACCGA
>CAURES010000068.1:0-6401 GCA_963523725.1 uncultured Streptococcus sp. | reverse complement strand
CATTGAGCCATTCATGGAGGTTACTGTCATCTCGGATCCCTCGCAAACCTGTCATGGCAGAATGGGTGTGGCAATTGACCAATCCAGGCATAATCCAGGCTCCCTGATAATCTATAATCTGCTCAGCTTGCTCTAAAACCTCTGGCTTCTCTTGACCGACATAGACAATTTGAGAATCCTTAACTGCTAAGATTCCATCCAGATAAACATGGAAATCTTGGTCACAAGTCACGATATTTACATGCTGAAAGACTTTCATTCTAGGCACCTTTTCTAAAAGACAATTTATACTCTTCTAAAATCTCTTCAAACCACATCAGCTTCACCTTGCCGTAGATATATGGTTACTGACTTCGTCAGTTTTATCTACAACCTCAAAACCATGTTTTGAGCTAACTTCGTCAGTCTTATCTACAACCTCAAAGCAGTGCTTTGAGCAACCTACAGCTAGCTTCCTAGATTGCTCTTTAATTTTCATTGAGTATTACAGTGAATAATTTTTCTAGCTATTGTAACAAAAAAGTCACCCGAAGGCAACTTTTTTTGTCCATAAGATTTCAAAGTAGAAAGGCTTATTCAGAGCTAAAAGATGCAGCTTGCTGCATTTGGTAATACTTGCCCTTCTTAGCCATGAGGTCCTGATGGTTCCCATACTCAACAATGTCGCCATCCACCAAGACAAGAATCAAATCCGCGTCCTGAATGGTAGACAAACGGTGAGCAATGATAAAACTAGTACGCCCCTTCATGAGTTTTGCAAAGGCATCCTGAACTAGCACTTCTGTCCGTGTATCGATGGAAGAAGTCGCCTCGTCTAAGATAAGAATCTTTGGAATAGCCAGAAAGACTCGGGCAATTGTCAAAAGCTGGGCTTGACCAACAGAAAGAGATTCTCCAGCATTTTCCAACTTAGTATCGTATCCCTGAGGCAACTGTTGGATGAAAAAGTCTGCATTGGCTGCTTTTGCGGCAGCAATCACTTGCTCCCGACTGGCATCAGGGTTTCCAAAGGCAATATTGTCATGAATGGTCCCTTGCTTGAGCCAGGTTTCTTGGAGCACCATGCCAAACTGCTGGCGTAAGGAGGCACGAGTATAGTCATAAATGGATTTCCCATCCAGCAAGATATCTCCCGAGTTAATGGGATAAAAACGCATAAGAAGATTGATGAGAGTTGATTTTCCAGCACCTGTCGAACCAACGATGGCTACCTTGCTACCAGCTGGAATATCAATAGATAAATCCTTAATCAAAATCTTTTCAGGATGGTAGCCAAAAGAAACCTGTTTAAAGGAAATAGCTCCCTTAACTTGGTCACTAGTCAACTCTTCCTTACCAGTTTCAGCCACCTCAGGACTTTCTAAGACAGCATAGACACGCTCTGCGCAAGCGAGAGCACTTTGCAATTCGGCTAGAACTGAAGAAATATCGTTAAAGGGCTTGGTATACTGTTGAACATAGTTCAAAAAAGTCACTAAGCGTCCAATGGTCAAGGTAGAGCCTATCATGATACGATAAGCTCCCACTCCAGCTAGAAGGGCATAAATGAGCGCATTGACAAAGCGAGTCGAAGGATTAACCGTTGAAGAATAAAAGATGGCTGACTGAGAATAGCCTGCATAGTTGGCATTCGCCTCGTGCAGTCTTTGGATAAACTCTTCTTGGGCATTAAAGGACTGGATAATGGTCTGTTGGCTAAGCGATTCTTCAATCAACTGTGTCTGAATTCCCCTCGTCTCTGTTTGCTTTTGGAAGAGATGATAGGAGCGTTTGGCAATAAAGCGTGAGATTACCATAGACAGTGGCGTCAACAGCAAGACTAAGAGTGTCATGAGAAGATGAATTTGGAGCATGGCTAGAATACTAACCAAAATCATCAAGACACCAATGAAAAATTGGTTAAAAATCATGGTCAAACCAGCTACTAACTGTTCGATGTCCGTGGTTACACGACTGACCATTTCTCCACTTCCTTGTCGATCCACAAAGGCAATCGGTAACCGATGGAGCTTATGGATGATTCGCTCTCGCAAGTCTCTGGTATAAGAGAAAATTAGGCGATTATAGAGGAGAGGATTGATCCATTGAACTAAGGTATTTCCTATGAGCACCAAGACCATTTGAATGAAAATCTGCCAAAAAACTAGCGAAGAACCAGCCACTAGGACTTGGTCGATGACCTGCCCAATCAATATAGGTAGGTAGATTGATAAACCAACTTGGGCAATAGTTCCTAGAAAGGCTAGGAAAAGGAGGAAAGGATGACTTGATAAATCTTTGGCCAAACGTGTGAGTGTTTGATTTGCAGTTTGTCGTCTCATGCTAGTCCTCCTTTCCATGTTGAGATTCATTGATTTCACGATAGACTTGATTAGATTTCATCAAATCCTCGTGCTTGCCGATAGCTAGTAGCTCCCCTTTTTCCAAGAGAAGAATCTGGTCAGCCATCTGTAAAGTCGAGGTTCGTTGAGAAATCAAAATTAAGCTCGTATTTGGCAAATTTTCTCGAATAGCTTTCAAGAGCCTAGACTCGGTAATAGTGTCGAGGGCCGAAATCGCATCATCTAGGATGAGAAACGGAGCCTGGCGCAAGACTGATCGTGCGATAGACAGCCTTTGTTTTTGACCGCCCGAGAAATTTCGACCTCCTGCCTCAACTAGAGCATCCAAGATTCCTTCCTTTTCACTGACAAAATCCTTTGCTTGCGCAATTTCCAAGGCCTGCCAGAGTTCTTGGTCAGTTACTTCTTGATCTAAACCTAGAGTCAAGTTGGAACGAATGGTTCCTTTAAAGAGTTCGACTTTTTGGGGCACATAGGCAATCCAAGACCGCCACTGCTCAAGATTACGAGGACTAGATCCATCTCGATAAAGGTCAATGCTCCCCTTGTCTGCTGGATAAAGTCCTAGAATGAGTTGCACCAAACTTGATTTACCAGAACCCGTTCCCCCAATAATACCAAGGATTTGTCCTTGAGTCATATCAAAAGAAATGTCTCTCAGAGAAGGCTGGGCCGCATCAGGATAGGTAAAGGTTAATTCTTGAACTTGTAAAATCTGCTCGCTGGTTGCTTTCTTTTGTTCTAATTTTGAATGAATATCTTCTGGAGCCTCAGCAAAGACTTCCTCGATTCGCTTGGCTGAAATATAGGACTGGTTGAGGGAATTTATCAGCATGGCGAGCTTGACCAATTCCACTAAAATCTGCAAGAGGTAGTTGATAAGGGCAATTAGGGCACCTTGACTGAGTAAACCTCCTTGAATAGAAATATAGCCCTGCCAGATGATGACGAGAAGGGTTCCATTCACAATCAAATAGGTCAGAGGGGTTAATAAACTAGACCAGAAGGCTGTCTTTTCTTGTAATTTGGCATAAACTTGATTAAGGGTTTGAAAAATCTGTAACTCTCGTTTTTCTTGTCCAAAAGCACGAATAACCCGCATCCCTTGTAGTTGCTGGCGCGTTTCCTGAACCAGTTGGTCAGTTTTCTTTCTCAGACTACTGTAGAGAGGATTGACCAGTCGAGAGAGCCCTACAATGACAATCGTCAAAATCACAACCATAACCAAGAACCAGAAAGTCAGTTCAGCCGAGATGCGATAGGCCATAAAAATGGCACCAAAAACGATAATAGGCGCTCGTAAAAAGAGACGCAGGAATTGATTGATACCAGTCTGAATCTGATAGGTGTCCGAAGTCAAACGAGTCACCAAGCTTGAAGTTGTCAGACGGTCTCTGCTATCCTTGGGTAGGGAAAGAATATGACGATAAAGGTCGTCTGTCAGTTCTTTGGTAAACCCAACCGCAGCCTTGGCTGAATAAAACTGAGCTACCAAGGCCACTAAAACTCCAATCACTGCAAAGATAAGGAGTAGGCCAATCTGCATCCATAGATGCCCTTGATCTCTCTGGGGCAAGGATTGGTCAACAATCCCAGCAATCACCATGGGAACTAAAAGCTCAAAAACAGCTTCTAACAGCTTGAACAAGGGGGCTAAAATTGATTCCTTGATGTAGGGTTTGAAGTAAGATAATAGGTGTTTCATAAATCCCTTCTATTCGTATTCTGGAAATGAAGAAAGTGGGAAGCACCCACCATCTCTGTTTTATTTGTTTAAGTAAGGCAATAAATAGCCATATCCTGACTCTTCCATCTCATCCTTGGCCACAAAGCGCAGAGAGGCAGAGTTGATACAGTAACGGAGACCACCTAACTCCCGAGGCCCATCTGTAAAAACATGACCCAAGTGAGCATTTCCTGACCGTGAACGAACCTCGATTCGCTCCATTCCATGGCTGAGATCCTTGTAGTAGTGAATCAATTCCTTGGAAATCGGACGGCTAAAACTTGGCCAACCACAACCTGAGGCAAACTTATCCTTGGCAAAAAAGAGTGGCTCACCTGTAGTGATGTCTACATAAATTCCCTCTTCAAAGGTTTGGTCATAGGCATTGGTAAATGGAGCCTCTGTCGCAGCTTCTTGGGTGACACGATAGGATTCTTCTGATAAGCTTTCCTTTAACACCTCTTGACTAGGCTTTTCATAGTTAGAGGCATCAATCAAAGGTTTCTCAGCATCGCTCACATCGATATGACAATAACCAGAAGGATTTTTCTTAAGATAGTCTTGATGGTAGTCTTCAGCCAGAATGTAATGACGTAGTTTCTCCACCTCTACTGCAATCTTTCGCCCCAGCATACGTTCCTGCTCCTGCACCACTGTGTAGATAGTTGGCAAGTCTGCTTCATCCTGGTAATAAATCCCGGTCCGATATTGGCGACCACGGTCATTCCCTTGTTGATTAATTGACAAGGGGTCAATGACACGGAAATAATAAAGTAAAATCTCTCTAAGTGAGACTGCCTTCTCATCGTAAATCACTTGGACTGTTTCTGCATGGTCTGTTTCCTTGAGCAACTGGTAATTGGTCGTTTCGACTTGCCCATTAGCGTAGCCGACACTAGTTGCTAGTACTCCAGAAATTCGTGAAAAATATTCCTCTAGGCCCCAAAAACAACCACCTGCTAGATAAATTTCTGCCATCTTTATTTCTCCTTTATCGAGTTCTTAACTAGACTTCTTTTCAAAAAAAGGATAGGAAGCCCTCTGGTCAAGAGTTTCCCCATCCTATCTTCTATTCTTTTCTTTATTTTGCTTCTACACGAACACCTTGGGTATCAACTTTCAAGTCATGCAGTTTTCCTTTGAAGGGTTGCTTTTCCAATTCTTCCTTAATCGTTGGCATCTTGTCATGAGAAGCCAATACCATAACTGTCGGCCCAGCACCAGAGAGGTAGGTTGCATAGGCACCATTTTCTTTGGCCACTTGCTTAATCGTCGCAAATTCTCTCACCAAGTCCTGACGATAGCGCTCGTGGAAGAGATCTCCCTCGATTGCTTGACCAGCTGTCACCATGTCTCCTGCCAACAAGGCCGCAACCGCCACATTGGCGATAGAACTAGCTGCAACAGCTTCCTTGTAAGACAATTTCTTAGGCAAGACGCCACGGCTGTCTCGAGTACGCAATTCATAGTTTGGAATGTAGGCTAGGAAATCACATTCTGGGAAGTCTGCTACGATAGCAGAAACTTGTCCATCAACGGAACTTGCAATAACGAGATTACCATAAATGGCCGGAGCTACATTGTCAGGGTGTCCTTCAATCTTAGTCGCCAACTGTAATTTTTCATGGTCAGATAAGTTGAGATTTCCCAGTTGGTTAGCTAGTTCAATCCCAGCAACAATAACAGAACTGGAAGAACCCAAACCACGCGCTAAGGGAACATCACTTGTCATTTTCAAGCGTCTTGGTGGTAAATCTGGCACAATTTGCAAAGCAATTTTGAGCAAGAGATTGCGCTCGTCATGTGGAATCCATTTGCCAATCTGGTGTTCAATCAGCCACTCATCTCGTTCTTCACAGACCTCAATTTGAAGATACTTGGTTACAGCTACACCGACCGAGTCAAAACCTGGCCCGATATTGGCACTGGTTGCAGGTACAATAATCTTCATATTATTCTCCTAGCACCTTGAAGGTATTCAAGAGGTCGAATTCTGAAACCTTCTTCAATTCAGCTGAGACATTTTCAAGCTGGGCTTTATTAATCTTGTGTGTAATGATGACAACACGCGCCTTGTCACCATCTTTTCCATCTTGGAGGATTTGCTTGAAGGAAATATCTTGAGCGTTGAAGATTTCAGCCAATTTCAAGACCTGACCTTTTGAGTCTGGAGCCAAGATTGAGAAGTAGTAGTTTGCTTTGACATCTTCTGGATTTGCCAAGACAAAGTCACGACTATATTCGTTGAAGTCTTTGCCAATAGTACCATCATTCAAGCGACGAACGATACGGACAATATCTGCTACAACACTTGTTGCAGTTGGTTTTTGACC
>CAURES010000067.1:0-6666 GCA_963523725.1 uncultured Streptococcus sp. | reverse complement strand
TTCTAAACCATTTATTTTTGATAATTTTTACATTAAATCTGCCTCTTTAAGAGCTGCCTGTACTGTCTCAAGTGGTAGATGGGTCAATTCTGTTCCTTTTTCTTGATAAAGGTATTGGGCGTAGTCGTCCATTCTGTACTGGTTGATATAAACCACGCGCTTGCAGCCAACCTGCAATAATTGTTTGGTACAATTCAGACAAGGAAAATGGGTTACATAGGCTGTGAAACCTTTAGGAACACCACGTTCTGCACCTTGAAGGATAGCATTGACCTCAGCGTGAAGGGTGCGAACACAGTGTCCTTCAATGACTAGACATTCGTGGTCAATACAATGCTCGGTTCCTGACACTGAACCATTGTAACCAGTTGAAATTACCTTATTATCCTTAACCAGAATCGCGCCCACTTTGGCACGTTTACAAGTGGAACGATTGGCAATTAGTAATGCTTGGGCTGCAAAATACTCATCCCAGGCCAGTCTTTTTTCAGTCATATCTCTTCTCCTTTTTCTCTATTTTTTAAAAAATGGTAACCGTAAATTCGCTATCTTTTCAGCAGGTACCTTCATGCCATCCTTGATCCATTTTAAAAGGACTGAGACGATGGCTGAACTCCAGAAGGAATGAAGATAAGAGCTGACACCTTTTGATTTTCCATGGTATTTTTCTAGAAATTCCTGCATGGCTTGGACAAAGATTTTTTCCAGATGGTAATCCAAGGCCAGTTGAATCACTCTGGCTTCCTTTCTGGCCTCCCGGAAAAGGTGAACCCAGACCAGATAAAGGTCTGTCTTTAAATCATAATGATGCAGCTGTTCCATAATATTGTGGATAGTTCGTTTAAAGACGCTTTCTAAAATCTCCTCTTTGGAATCATAATTGCGGTAAAAGGCTGCACGCGAAACGCCTGCACGTTTGACCAATTCAGAAATACTAATCTTGGTCAAGTCCTTTTTTTCCAAGAGTTGCAAGAGGGCTGTTTCAATGGCTTCTCTGGTTAATAAATTGGATTCTTGGTTTGATTTTCTGAGATTTTCAAGAGATTTTTCAGAGATTCTACGTTCAGACATAACATTTTCTTTCTACTTGTCACAACAGACGGATGAGGCTTTTGTTTCAAGGGTTTTCATGATATAATTGTAAAAAAAGACAGAACCTTTGTCAATGTATAACTGACAAAGATGGAGAATTTCTATGACTTGGAAGATTATTGCTGACTCTGGTTGTGATTATCGTCAGCTGGCAACACCAGCTATTGATACAACCTTTGTAAGTGTCCCCTTAACCATTCAAGTAGCTGATCAGGTCTTTGTTGATGATGCCAGTCTTGACATTGATCAAATGATGGAAACCATGTATGCAACTGCAGAAGCTTCAAAATCAGCTTGTCCAAGCCCAGATGATTATTTGCGAGCATTTGAAGGAGCCAAAAACATTTTCCTAGTAACCATCACTGGTACTCTTTCTGGCAGCCACAATAGTGCGCAACTGGCCAAGAATATTTATCTGGAAGACCATCCTGATACTAAGATTCATGTAATTGATAGTTTGTCTGCTGGCGGTGAAGTTGACTTGCTCGTAGAAAAATTAAATGACTTGATTGACCAGGGCTTATCTTTTGAAGAAGTGGTTGAAGCTATCACTGCCTATCAAGAAAAAACCAAGTTGCTCTTTGTTCTAGCCAAAGTCGATAACTTGGTAAAAAACGGCCGTTTGAGCAAGCTTATCGGTACGGTCGTTGGCCTTCTAAATATCCGTATGGTCGGGGAAGCTAGTGAAACTGGAACTCTCGAATTGCTACAAAAAGCAAGAGGAGCAAAGAAATCGATTCAGGCAGCCTATGAAGAGTTAGTGAAAGCAGGATATGCTGGTGGCCGTATTGTCATGGCCCAACGCAATAACGAGAAATGTTGCCAACAGCTTTCAGACCGAATCCGTGAAAATTTCCCACAGGCGGATATTAAAATTCTCCCAACATCTGGTCTCTGCAGTTTCTATGCAGAAGATGGCGGTCTGCTGATGGGATATGAAATTGATTAATTGCATTCTTGACAAGAGGTGACCATCATCTCTTGTTTTTTTGTGGTACAATAGAGCTATGAAACATTTTGATACTATTGTCATCGGTGGAGGACCTGCTGGTATGATGGCTACGATTTCCAGTAGCTTTTATGGACAGAAAACCCTCCTCATCGAAAAAAATCGGAAACTTGGAAAAAAATTAGCTGGGACTGGTGGGGGACGTTGCAATGTAACCAACAACGGAACTCTAGATGACCTACTAGCTGGAATCCCTGGAAATGGGCGCTTTCTTTACAGTGTCTTCTCCCAATTTGATAACCATGATATCATCAACTTTTTTACAGAAAATGGTGTTAAACTTAAGGTCGAAGACCACGGACGCGTCTTTCCTGCTAGTGACAAGTCTCGTACCATTATCGAAGCCTTGGAAAAGAAAATTACTGAACTATGCGGCCAAGTTGCTACTCAAACCGAAATTGTTTCGGTTAAAAAAATCGACAACCAGTTTGTCCTTAAGTCCGCAGACCAAACCTTCACTTGTGATAAACTCATTGTCACAACAGGTGGGAAATCCTATCCTTCTACTGGTTCGACTGGTTTTGGTCACGAGATTGCCCGTCATTTTAAGCATACCATTACCGATCTTGAGGCCACTGAAAGTCCTTTGTTGACAGATTTTCCACACAAGGCCTTGCAGGGAATTTCATTGGACGATGTGACCCTAAGCTATGGTAAGCATGTCATCACTCACGATTTGCTCTTTACCCACTTTGGTTTGTCAGGCCCTGCTGCCCTGCGTATGTCTAGTTTTGTCAAGGGTGGGGAGGTGCTCTCGCTAGATGTTTTGCCTCAACTTTCTGAGAAGGACTTGGCTACATTTCTAGAAGAAAATCGGGAAAAATCTCTAAAAAATGCCTTAAAAACTTTGCTTCCAGAACGCTTGGCAGAATTTTTTGTGCAAGGCTATCCTGAAAAAGTCAAACAGTTGACTGAAAAAGAACGCGATCAACTTCTCCAGTTCATCAAGGAACTTAAAATTCCTGTAACTGGTAAAATGTCTCTTGCTAAATCCTTTGTTACCAAAGGAGGCGTCAGTCTCAAAGAAATAAATCCTAAAACTCTGGAAAGTAAACTGGTACCTGGCCTCCACTTTGCTGGCGAGGTCATGGATATCAATGCCCACACGGGTGGTTTTAATATCACTTCAGCCCTCTGTACCGGCTGGGTGGCGGGATCAAACCCAATCTAAATCTAAATTATTCAATGGCTAAATCAGCCCCAAAAGAAAGGAAGTCCTTTGGAACATATTATCTTGTTAAGGGGAGTTACTCCTAATGGAAAAAATGCTATCCCTAAAATGTCTTATCTAGTAGATATCTTGACAGAAGCTGGTTTTCAACAAGTTCGAACCTATATTCAAAGTGGGAATATCATTCTTGAAAGTGACTTAGATTTAGAAAAAATACGAGAACGTGTCCATACTTTAATAAATGAAAATATTGGGGCCGACTTAAAAATGGTAATCAAGAACAAAAGTGATTTTACAAAAATTGTCCAAGAAAACCCGTTTGGAGAACACTATCTTTATGACCGTATACACGTGATTTTTTATCAAGAATCTATTCAAAGTCTCCCTTTAGAAAAATTGAAAATTGATTACGGTGAAGAAGAAATTTGTATCGGTAACCATTGTCTTTTCCTCTATCTCCCTAGAACTGCAAAACAAAAGAAACTCCATACCAACTATCTTGAAAAGCTTTTTAATGTAGATTTGACAATGCGAAAACTAAATGTAGTAGAAAAATTATTAAGCAAGTAGTGCTTGAATTTAGTAAAAATCGGAAGAATACTCCTCCGATTTTATTTTGTTTGATACTCTTCGAAAATCTCTTCAAACTGCGTTAACCTCGTCTTGCCGTACTCAAGTACAGCCTGCTGCTAGTTTCCCAGTTTGCTTTTTGATTTTCATTGAGTATGAGTTTGAACATAGTGAGCAATGACATCTGATGTATACTGGGCTGTTCCAGGTCCAAATTTATCAATATTTTCCTTAAACTCTGGGTTATAGACGTAGCCTTTACCGATATGACCGAATACCTCAATAGAGCAGTCGAATCCATAAGTACGGATGGCTTGCAAGAGTTTAGCAACTTCTTCTTGGTTTTCTGTTGCTGTTACAGGTATACCAGCTTGAAGATTTTGTGCCAAATCTTGAAAAACTTGGTTGAAGGCAGCCGTAGCCTCATCTTCGTGACCTTTCTGGCGCTCCAGCGCTTGATCCATGACTTCTTGTCCATATTTCTCTACCGCCTCGTGGTGGTATTTTTGATGGTCTTGGTAGTTAAATCCAGCAAATTTCTCTTGAATGCTCATTTCTCTTTCTCCTTTTTGTTCTTGAATGGTTTTTTGCAAGGTGGAAATCAAGGTATCCAGATGTTGCCTTTCTCGAGTTAGATAGTCCAACTGCCTAGTCAAATGGGGCAATAAATCTGTCCTTTCTTCCTTTAATAGCTCTGCTATTTTTTCTAAAGAAAAACCTAGATATTTATAGTAAAGAATAACCTGAAGGCGTTCCAAATCTTCTTTACTGTAGATTCGATAACCGTTTTCTGACTTTAAAGGAACTAAGAGTCCTATCTTGTCGTAGTGGTGCAGGGTCTTGACAGAAACACCTGAAAGCTGGGCAGCTTCTTTTATATGGTACATGATTTCCTCCTTATACTCAATGAAAATCAAAGAGCAAACTAGGAAGCTAGCCGCGGGTTGCTCAAAGCACTGCTTTGAGGTTGTAGATAAGACTGACAAAGTCAGTCACATATATAATCCAAGGCGACGCTGACGTGGTTTGAAGAGATTTTCGAAGAGTATTACATTGATAGTATAACCCCTCCCCTTAGGTCAGAGTCAAGCGATTTTGCGAAATTTTTTACTTTATCATAACATGAAAATGGTTTTCTTGACAGACCTTAGAAAACATGATAGGATAGTCAAGTCTATCAATCAAAAGAAAAGCTCATCTTGAGTACTGATGAGGCTATTTGCAAAGGGCAGTAGCTTTTTCTTTTGTAACACTAATTTTAGGAGTTTAACTATGTCTGAAAAATCGCAATGGGGTTCTAAACTGGGCTTTATCCTAGCATCTGCTGGTTCAGCCATCGGACTTGGTGCCGTTTGGAAATTCCCCTACATGACTGCTGCTAATGGTGGTGGAGGCTTTTTACTGGTCTTTCTTATCTCCACTATTTTAATCGGTTTTCCCCTTTTACTAGCTGAATTTGCCCTCGGTCGAAGTGCTGGTGTCTCTGGGATTAAAACCTTTGGAAAACTAGGCAAGAATGGCAAGTACAACTTCATCGGTTGGATTGGTGCCTTTGCCCTCTTTATCCTCTTATCTTTCTACAGTGTTATTGGAGGATGGATTCTGGTTTATCTGGGTATTGAGTTTGGAAAATTGTTCCAACTTGGTGGAACGGGTGATTATGCTCAGTTATTTACTTCAATCATTTCCAATCCAGCCATTGCACTTGGAGCTCAAGCAGCCTTTATCCTGTTGAATATCTTTATTGTATCACGTGGTGTTCAGAAAGGGATTGAAAGAGCATCTAAGGTTATGATGCCCCTGCTCTTTATCATCTTTGTTGTCATCATCGGGCGCTCTCTTAGTTTGCCAAATGCCATGGAAGGCGTTCTCTACTTCCTCAAACCAGACTTTTCAAAACTGACCAGCGCTGGTCTCCTCTATGCTCTGGGACAATCTTTCTTTGCCCTCTCGCTAGGGGTTACAGCCATGCTGACCTATGCTTCTTACTTGGATAAGAAAACCAATCTGGTCCAATCAGGGATTTCCATCGTAGCCATGAATATTTCAGTATCTATCAT
Organism: uncultured Streptococcus sp.; assembly: GCA_963523725.1. Lineage (GTDB taxonomy): Bacteria > Bacillota > Bacilli > Lactobacillales > Streptococcaceae > Streptococcus. Next base: position 764 of record CAURES010000067.1, on the reverse strand, counting down.
GGCGGGTCTAGCCATTTTCCCAGCTATGTCAGCCTTCAATATCCAATCTGAAGGGGGACCGAGCCTGCTCTTTATCGTCTTGCCTCAACTCTTTGACAAGATGCCTTTTGGAACCATTTTCTACATCCTCTTCCTCTTGCTCTTCCTCTTTGCGACGGTCACTTCTTCCGTTGTTATGCTGGAAATCAATGTGGGCAATATCACCAATCAGGACAACAGCAAGCGTGCTAAATGGAGTGTTATTTTAGGAATCTTGACCTTTGTCTTTGGAATTCCTTCAGCCCTTTCTTACGGTGTTATGGCGGATGTTCACATCTTTGGGAAAACCTTCTTTGACGCTATGGACTTCTTGGTTTCCAATCTCCTCATGCCATTTGGAGCTCTCTGCCTTTCACTTTTTACAGGCTATATCTTTAAAAAGGCTCTTGCTATGGAGGAACTGCATCTTGATGAAACAGTATGGAAACAGGGACTGTTCCAAGTCTGGCTCTTCCTTCTTCGTTTCATCATTCCAATCATCATCATCGTGGTCTTTATCGCCCAATTTATGTAGTCAAAAAGGACTTGAGTAGTGATACTCTTCGAAAATCAAATTCAAACTGCGTCAACGTCGCCTTGCCGTACTCAAGTACAGCCTGCGGCTAGTTTCCTAGTTTGCTCTTTGATTTTCATTGAGTATGAACTCAGGCCCTTTCTTTTTTATGGATGACTAACAATCAATTCCAAACCTTGCCCTTCCAGAGTCCAAGCTTCAACATCACTTG
>CAURES010000066.1:0-6803 GCA_963523725.1 uncultured Streptococcus sp. | reverse complement strand
AGACTTTGCAAGGGGTAAGTGAGGTTCGCTCACAATAAACTATTATACTAGAAAATAATTTTTTACGCAAGTAAAAACTCTGAAATTCGAAAAAACACCACATGGGCGTTTTCCTATTCTTACGGTTTGATACGATGCAACATACGTGGGAATGGGATAGCTTCACGGATGTGTTTTGTTCCTGCTGCGAAGGTTACCATACGCTCAATACCGATACCAAATCCACCGTGTGGTACAGTACCGTATTTACGAAGGTCAAGGTAGAATTCATACTCTGTACGATCCATACCAAGTTCATCCATCTTAGCAACAAGGGCATCGTAGTCTTCCTCACGCATAGATCCACCGATGATTTCTCCATAGCCTTCTGGAGCAAGCAAATCTGCACAAAGCACGCGCTCTGGATTTCCAGGAACTGGTTTCATGTAGAAGGCCTTGATGGCTGCTGGATAGTTCATGACAAATGTTGGCACACCAAAGTGGTTTGAAATCCAAGTTTCGTGTGGTGAACCGAAGTCATCACCATGCTCAAGATGTTCGTAGTCAGCATCTTCATCATTTTCATGCTCTTGCAAGAGGTCAATGGCTTGATCGTAAGTGATACGTTTGAAGGGCTCTGCAATGTAGCGTTTCAAAAGTTCTGTATCACGTTCCAAGGTTTCCAAGGCTTGAGGAGCACGGTCAAGAACACCTTGTAGAAGAGCTTTTACATAAGCTTCTTGCAAGTCAAGTGATTCATCGTGTGTCAAGTATGAGTACTCTGCGTCCATCATCCAGAACTCAGTCAAGTGACGGCGCGTTTTTGATTTTTCAGCACGGAATACGGGACCAAAGTCAAAGACACGACCAAGAGCCATAGCACCTGCTTCTAGATAAAGCTGACCTGATTGGCTCAAGTAGGCTGGCGTTCCGAAGTAGTCTGTTTCAAAGAGTTCTGTTGAATCTTCTGCCGCATTTCCTGAAAGAATTGGGCTGTCAAATTTCATGAAGCCGTTCTTGTCAAAGAACTCATAAGTCGCATAGATGATCGCGTTACGGATTTGCATCACGGCCACTTGCTTACGAGAACGTAGCCACAAGTGACGGTTGTCCATCAAGAAGTCTGTTCCGTGTTCTTTTGGTGTAATTGGGTAGTCTTGAGATTCACCGATCACTTCGATGTCTGTAATGTCCAATTCATAGCCAAACTTAGAACGTTCATCTTCTTTGACAATACCTGTCACATAGACAGACGTTTCTTGGCTCAAGCGTTTGATGACATCAAACTTCTCAAGTCCCACTTCTTCACCAAATTTTTCTACAAAGTTTGGTTTAAAGGCCACACCTTGGAAGAAGGCTGTTCCATCACGCAATTGCAAGAAGGCAATTTTCCCTTTTCCTGATTTGTTGGCAACCCAAGCGCCAATCGTCACTTCCTGACCAACATAGTCTTTTACATCAATAATCGTTACACGTTTTGTCATTATTTTTCCTTTTCTTTTTTATTCTTTATGGCAAACCACTTCTATATTGTTCCCATCTGGGTCAATCATAAAAGCAGCGTAGTAAATCGGTTGCTCACTGCGATAACCAGGAGCCCCATTGTCTCGCCCACCTGCCTCTAAGCCAGCCTCATAACAAGCTTGAACCTCTTCCTTATTTTCTGCTAAAAAAGCAAAGTGAATAGGATCTTGCGTCCCCTGAGCCAGCCAAAAATCACCACCAGGATGAGGGCTATTTGGGGCAAGAAAACTGATTAGAGAAGTAGTCTTAAAAGCTAATTTATAGCCCAAAGGAGCGAGAAATCTCCTATAAAATCCTTCTGAAATTTGTAAATCCTTTACCTTAATTTCAAAATGATCAATCATTCTCACTACCCATAAATGCTTTCAAGCGTTTAACTGCTTCTTTAAGCGTATCTAGGTCTGTCGCATAGCTGAGGCGGACATTTTCTGGCGCTCCAAAGCCAGCTCCTGTTATGAGTGCCAAACCAACTTCCTCAAGAATAGCTGTTGTAAAGTCAGTCACATCCGTATAACCTTTCATCTCCATAGCTTTTTTGACATTTGGAAAGAGATAGAAGGCTCCTTGTGGCTTAACGACTTCAAAACCAGGGACCTCACATAAGAGTGGATAGATGGTATTGAGACGTTCTTCAAATGCTTGACGCATAACTCCCACAGAATCTTGCGGTCCAGTTAGGGCTTCGATGGTTGCATATTGTGAAACAGCAGTTAGGTTAGAAGTTGTTTGACCTGTCAATTTGCTCATAGCAGCAATGATTTCTGGATCACCCACTGCATAACCTACCCGCCAACCTGTCATGGCATAAGCTTTTGATACACCGTTAATGACAATGGTTTGCTTACGAATTGCTTCTGATAAACTTGAGATTGGAACAAATTCATTTCCATTATAAACAAGGCGACCGTATATATCATCAGCTAAAATCAGAATGTCATGCTCAACTGCCCAATTTCCGATAGCTAGCAATTCTTCACGAGTATAAATCATACCAGTCGGATTAGATGGTGAATTGAGAACCAAAACCTTTGTCTTATCTGTCCTAACTAGTTCTAGTTGATCCACCGTGACTTTAAAATCATTGTCTTCTTTAGCTTGAACAAAAACTGGAATCCCTTCTGCCATCTTGACCTGGTCTCCATAACTAACCCAGTATGGAGTTGGAATAATAACCTCATCTAAAGGATTGATTACAGCCATAAAGAACGTATAGAGGGAAAACTTGGCACCTGTAGCAAAGGTAACCTCATTACTTGCGACAGAATAGCCATAGTAACGCTCGAAGTAGGTATTCACTGCAGCTTTTAATTCTGGTAGACCTGAAGCTACTGTATAGAAGGAAGCCTGTCCTTCTCGAATAGCTTTAACTGCTGCATCCTGAATATTTTCAGGAGTGTGAAAATCTGGTTGTCCCAAGGTCAAGAAAAGGACATCCTTACCTTGAGCTTTTAATTTTTTTGCTCTCGCATCACTAGCTAGAGTGACACTTTCTTCCATTTCTAAAACACGGTTGGATAGTTTCATAGGCCCTCCTTATTGACCAATGCTCCTGTTTCAAAATCTACTAGATAAAAATCAGAGCCTGACTTGACTTCCCAGATTGGCTTGTCTTGATAACGGCCAAAGGTAATCTTGTCAATATCGCCAGCTCCTTTTTCCTTCGAAACAGCTTCTGCTTTTTCTTGTGAAACACCTTGGTTTAGCTGATAAACGTAAATCTTATGGTCATCTTTTCCAATCAGGACAGCAAGTGCTTCTTGTTTTTTATTACGACCAAGAACACTGTAATAGGATTCCAAGCCATTGTATAAGTCAACCTGATCAGCCTGCTCTAATCCTGCATACTGCTGAGCTAATTTTTCTCCTTCACTTTTAGCTGTTTGATAGGGTTTCATACTCAGAAACACTAGATACAGAAAGGAAGCACTGATAACCACAAACAAAATCGTCATCCCTAGACCATACTGCCACAGTAGATTATTTTTTGCTTTGTTTTGTCTTTTTTTCACTCGTCTATTTTACCATCTATTAAGCTTTATTACAAGTGAATGCAAGAATACTCTTCGAAAATCAAATTCAAACCACGTCAGCTTTATCTGCAACCTCAAAGCTGTGCTTTGAGCAATCTGCGGCTAGCTTCCTAGTTTGCTCTTTGATTTTCATTGAGTATAAGAAACCAATTCTATTTCTCCCTTCAAAGCAAACCGATTTTTCTTAGTTAAAACCGAGCAAGAAAAGTAAAGACACAAGCGAAATCAAGATATTAAAAAACTTGAGCTTGGCACTCAAGTTTTCGTAAGTTCTTTTAATCTATGGAATTATTTTATCATCTATTCTTTTAGCCATTTTTCCTAAAAATACAGGCAGTAGAAGGCTAATCATGACTAAAAAGAATCCTAGATAAAGAAATGTTACTACAAAGCCTAAATGATCAATCAACCAGCCTGTCAGTGGGAAGAAGACAATCATACTCAGGCTAAACATCATAGAGTAGACACTCAGCATGGTTGCCCTTACTTCACTTGGGAGCCGCTCTTGCAAATCGTTGTCAAAAATCGGCTGAAAAAGAGCATATAGAGCATTACTAATCAAATAAATCAAAATATAGATTAGAGGTGTTCCAAAATAGGACAGCAGGTAGGTAACTCCAGTCAGCAGGACGAGGACAGGGAAAAGCTTCAAGGCAGCATAGTTCTTTCCAATCCTACTCGCTAGATAGACTGCGAGGATATTCAAGAGACTTCCAAGTAGCATAACTGCTGAAATTTGCCAACCACTTAAATCTGGTAACTGATTTTGATAGTAAAAGTAAAACATGCACATGAGTACTCCGACAATCTGAGACAAAATCATCCAGTTGAACAGCATGGGATTTCGCTTCAACTCATCCTTAACGGTCCAAATAATCTGTTTCATGCTCACACTATCAGCTTTTTCTAGCTTGACACTAGGTTCTTTCAGCATCCAAATCAGGAAAAGAACTATGATAGAAGTCGCAATCATGATATAGTAGGTCAGGTGCAATTGACCATGGACAAAAAATCCCGCCAACACTGTCCCCAAAGACCGAGTTCCTTCTGACACTCCTGACATAAAACTTGAAATAGATAAGTAACGCTCCTTTAGTCCAGCCTCTACAGCCGAGTCATAGACCATTGCTGCGCTTGTGCCTGAATCAAAATTATAAGACAAGGCACTTACCGCCATCGCTAAGGCATAAATCCAAAAATTTCCCTGCCCAGCCAACATAAGAATAGAAGACACAATCCCTGCTATACGACTTAAATAAAGGTTGGTCTTATAAGAATAGCGGTCAGCTAACATACCAGATGGAATTTCACAGAGAAGACTGGTCGTATGAAAAATACTCTCCAGAAGTCCAATCTGCCAAAGAGACATGCCGTTTTGACTGAGAAAGAGAATCCAAAAACTGGTAATCCCTAGAAATGCAAAAAACTCAACTCCGGCCATCAGGCCAATATTTTTCCGATAATTTCTTATTAACATCTTTTCTCCTTAACAAGTGTATTATTATTTCTTTTGTCCGTCACTTGTTAATCTTTGCCTTACATGATCTCCACCCCTTTTAAAAGCATTCTTCAATGCCATTATTGTTCCTTTAATGATTTATGAAATGATACCGGAAAATAGCTGTTCTGCGGTTTCTATTGCGAGTTTTCTTGTTTATTTTAGCACTTATGTCATCATATTACAAGAGAATATAGGAATACTCTTCGAAAATCAAATGCATTCCAGTAGCAAGTGACTAGAGTTTCGGCAATTTTATAGTTTTACTTATCTTTGAGCAAATTTCTTGCAAGTCCTTTTGTTTTGTTGTAATATATTTTATAACAACGAGAAGGTTCTCGGAAATTTAAGAAAAAGGAGACACATCATGTCTAAAAAAGTATTATTTATCGTCGGATCACTACGCCAAGGTTCTTTCAACCACCAAATGGCGCTCGAAGCTGAGAAAGCACTTGCTGGTAAAGCAGAAGTTAGCTACCTTGATTATTCAGCCCTTCCTCTCTTCAGCCAAGATTTGGAAGTTCCAACACATCCAGCTGTAGCTGCTGCTCGTGAAGCAGTTCTCGCTGCGGATGCTATCTGGATCTTCTCTCCAGTCTACAACTTCTCTATCCCTGGAACAGTAAAAAACTTGCTTGACTGGCTATCTCGCGCCCTTGACTTGTCTGATACACGTGGCGCTTCTGCCCTTCAAGACAAGTTTGTCACCGTATCATCTGTAGCCAATGCCGGTCACGATCAACTTTTCGCTATTTACAAAGACCTCTTGCCATTTATCCGTACACAAATCGTTGGTGATTTCACTGCTGCACGTGTCAATGACTCTGCTTGGGCAGACGGAAAATTGATTCTTGAAGAAACAGTCCTAAACTCACTTGAGAAACAAGCGGAAGACTTGGTCGCAGCAATTCAGTAAAAAATAAAGAATTTTAAGAAGTCTAAATCAATTATCGCCACCTAATAGGGTGGCATTTTTAGACTCAATCAAGATTTTCAGACAAACATCACTCATCCTAAAAAACCTTGAGCGTTACCACTCAAGGTTTTTAGCAGTCTTTTCCATCATAGGAAAATCATTCTAAGAATATTCTTTCATTCGAGATCCATCACTTATCATCTTCTTTCGAGAAATTAGTGACTGCTTTTGGCTGATTAATCTTCTTTTCTTCGACCTACATATAGGCTCAATAGAATACCGCTACCTAAAAGAACAGAGATATAATCAGATTGGCTTCCAGTTTCTGGTAATTTGTCCCCATGGTTTTCTTTAACTGTAGTTGGTACTACTGGGTTAGCATTTACTGGAGTTACTGGTTGATCCGGTGTTGGTACTACTGGTTGTTCTGGAACCGCTGGTACTGGTTTAACCGGTACTTCTGGTGTTGGAACAACTGGAGTTGGTTGTACTGGCACTTCTGGTGTCGGTACATTTGGTGTTGGCTGCACTGGCACAGGTTTAACCGGTACTTCTGGTGTTGGTTGTGCTGGTACTGTTGGAATATCTAATTCTGGTACTTCAACAACTTCAGGCATACCTGGTACTCCACCGTTGAATTCTGGTAATTCATGAACTGGTGGTTCTGGCATTGCAAATGTTGGTCCTTCTGGCACATTTGGTATTGGAGGAACTGGTTTTTCATTTGATGGTGTTACTGGTTTGTCTTGGCATCCACATTTACCATCTTTGCCATCTTTAATAACTGTTTTTGTCACAGTCCCGTCAGAATTGATGATTGTGATTGTGTGACTTCCATCTCCATTATCTTCAACAG
>CAURES010000065.1:0-7903 GCA_963523725.1 uncultured Streptococcus sp. | reverse complement strand
TTTTGATCTCACTCATAGTGAACCTCTTTTACTGTTTAGATTGGATATCTGTAAAGACTTCGTTGTATTTCTTAACGATATCTGATTTATTTTTGATGACATAATCATAATCTTCAGTGAGTGTTTTGATTTTGTCAATTGGTTTCATGTTTTCGCTTGTTTTAGCATTTTTACGAACAGGACGGTTAGTAGTGGTTGTGCCAAGTGTATCTTGTACTTCTTGAGAGATAATAAAATCGATAAATTTCTTGGCATTTTCCATGTTTTTAGCTTTTTTAACGATAGCGGCACTAGCAGGTAGGAAGACGGTTCCTTCTTTTGGATAGACTACCTTAATGTTAGCTCCGTCATTTAAGAGTTTAACTGCTGGATCTTCATAAGAGAGCCCAACAGCCATTTCTCCGTCAGCGACTGCTTTATAGACACCAGATGAACTTGAACCGATTTTCCCATCAATAAGTGTGAAGAGATCTTTTACATAAGACCAGGCTTTATCGTCTTTGTAACCACCTTGAGCTTGTAGCATATTTGTTAATTGAGCAAAGGCGCTAGAAGAGTTTGCTGGGTCAGCAGTTGCGATTTTTCCTTTTAGTTCAGGTTTGAGAAGGTCGCTATATCCTTCGATGTTCATGCCTTTCGTTAAATCAGGATTGACGATTAAAACACTACCATCTAGTGTATAAGGAGTAGAGTAACCAGTTGTGTTTTGATATTCTTTGATAACATTATCATTTTCTTTTGAAGTATAGTTTTCAAAGAGTTCTCCGTGGGTAGCATATTGTGTATAAGAACCACCAAAGATGACATCGGCTACAGGAGCTTCTTTTTCTGACTCTAGTTTTTTGAAAAGTTCTCCAGTACCAGCTTGAATCAGTTCTACTTTGATACCATATTTTTCTTCAAAGGCAGGAATAGTTGCTCCGATTAAGCCCTCTGAGTTTGGTGAATAAACGACTAGCGAACCGCCGTCTCCTTTATCAGATGAACCGCCATCGGCAGATTCATTAGAAGAACAAGCAGCAAGACCAAAAAGAGCTAGTCCGCAAGCAGCATAATACATCCATTTCTTTTTCATGATGGATACCTCCGTTGTGTTATTTAAGTTTATTTTAAAACAATGTAAGCGTTTTTAAAACCGATAATTCTATTCTATTAGAGTAAAATTCTCTACAAAACGGAAGTAATTTTTTTGATTTTATAGCAGGGTTTGACAGTTAATCATTGGAAAGTCAAATTTTATTTTTTAGATTGGATATCTGTAAAAATATCATTGTACTTTTTAAGAATAGTAGATTTATTTTTAATGACATAATCGGAATCTTCAGTGGCAATATTGATTTCTGTCATAGCTTTCATATTTTTATTGGTTTTAGCATTTTTACGAATGGGTCTGATTGTAGTTTCAGTTCCTAGCTTATCTTGGATTTCTTGAGAAAGGAGGAAATCGATAAATTTCTTAGCATTTTCCATGTGTTTGGCGTTTTTGACGATGGCCGCGTTACCAGGTAAAAAGACGGTTCCTTCTTTTGGATAAATGACTTTTACATCAACTCCATCATTTAAGAGTTTTAAGGCAGGGTCTTCATAGGTAAGTCCAACAGCCATTTCTCCATCGGCGACAGCTTTGTAAACATTTGAAGAGCTAGATGCAATTTTTCCATCTACTAGGGTAAATAGATTTTTCACATAGGTCCAAGCTTGTTCATTTTCGTATCCACCTTGATCGACAAGCATGTTTGTTAGTTGTGCAAAGGCGCTAGAAGCGTTACTTGGATCAGCAGTAGCAATTTTTCCTTTTAATTTAGGATTGAGTAGATCATTGTAGCCTTCAATTTTAATATCTTTTGTAAGAGCTGAATTGGCAATGATAACACTGACATCCAGTGTATAAGGTGTGTAGAATCCTGTTTTATTTTGATATTCAGGGATTATCTGGTCGTTCTCTTGAGAAATATAAGGTTCAAAAAGATTTTCGTTAGAAGAGAAGAGGGCGTAGGAGCCTCCGAAAATGACATCAGCTACAGGGGATTCTTTTTCGGCCTCAGCTTTTTTGAACAATTCACCAGTGCTGGCTTGTACTAAATCAACCTTAATACCATATTTTTCTTCGAAGGCTGGGATTGTTTCTTCGATAAGATCTTCAGGGTTAGGCGAGTAGACAACCAAAGTGCTATCTGAATCTTTTTCAGTGCTAGTTTCCGCTTCTATAGTTGAAGAACATCCTGATAAAGAAAGGAATATCCAGCTACAAGAGAGAAAGAATAGTATTTTTTTCATAAGTATCTCCTTTTTTACGAACATTTTCTCTACCTAGATTGTTAATGTCTTTAAATTGTAGAGTTCTACAGGATATAATAAAAACCTTAAAGAAATCTAAAACGAAAAATAGGAAATGAGTTCCTAGAGCAAGGATGGGTGAATTGTAACTGGGATTTCGATGGGAAGTATAAAATAAAAAGATTGCTACAATAGAGTTGAGCAATCCTTTTACATCAATGGTTTTTATCCATGAGTTTTAATTCTTTTGGAGAAATATGGAGATACTTTTTAAAAACTTTGGCAAAATATTTATAGTCTGAAAATCCAACTTGTTCAGAGATATCGCTTAAGGGAGAATTAGGGGATTCAGCCATTTTATCTATAGCTTGCTTGAGGCGGTAGCGTAAGATATATTCATTTAACGTCATTGGGAAGTCTTCTTTGATGACCTTATATAGATAACTTTCGCTATATCCTAGATTCTCTGCAATGGTAGAAATGGTAAAGTGCATGCAGTAGTGTTGATGCACAAATTCCAGAATTTGCTGAATGATTTGGTTTTGTGTATCGACTTGTTGGATAGAGGTGAGTAAAGTTTGATATTCTTCTAAAAAAGGAGTTTCTTGATAAGTGCTAACTCGTAATCGCAAAACAATTTTTTGAAGACATTCTGTCAACTCCTTGGTATCAATTGGTTTGGATAGGAAATCAACTGCTCCATATTGCATGGCTTTTTTGGCATTTTGAAAATCGTTATAACCTGATAAGATAACTTTTTCATAGGAGAGAGTACGAGTGGCTTCAAACATCATAAAAGCATCCATAATTGGCATGGTGATGTCTGTTAAGACAATATGAGGTTCTTTTTCTTGGATGAGTTTCATTCCCTCTTGACCGTGACTGGCAGTTCCTACGACTTGGATACCTAAGGCAGAGTAGTCTACGGCAATCTCTAGCCATTTTCGAATGAGGTGTTCGTCTTCTACGATAATGAGCTTAAACATGAGTTAGTCCTTTCGTTATAAATTTGACCCAAGTTTCTCCTTGGCGATTGACTCCTAAATCTAGCTGGACATCAGAAAAGAAATTGCTCAATCGTTTATAGCTGTTAACGATGCCATGCTGGGTATGAGGGCTTTCTAAAGAGTCTAAAATAGCGAGTCGCTCTTGTTTTGTGAGTCCTCCAGCATTATCCTTGACTAAAAAAGTTAGAGAATCTGCTTCCAAGGTAATTTGGATATCTATATGAAGATCAATACGGTATTGCATCCCATATTTTATAGCATTTTCTACTAGAGGAAGTAAGAAAAGTTTAGGAATAGGCTGATTATCAACAGTTTCTGGGCAGACAATGTCATAGGAAAAGTGCTCGAAACGAATCTTATGAATCATAAGGTAATCCTCTATAATCTTTAAATCTTGGCAAATGGTTGTTTCTTTTTCTAAATCGGTGATACTGTAGCGAAGAATGCGCGTGAGGTTTTGAATCAGATCTTGTGTGAGATCTGCATCCATTAAAGAAGTGATTTTAATCGTCTCAAGTGTATTATAGAGAAAATGAGGATTGAACTGAGCTTCCAGCATTTTTCTTTCAAAAATCCACTTTTCTTTTTCTATGGTCAACATTTTTTGATGAAGTTGATCTAATTCGTACAACATATTGTTGATTTTTTCTGCCATAAACTCAAACTCATCACCTGTTTGTAGAGAAAGCCTTTTTTCTACTTGTTTGGGAATTTCTTGAAGTTGGTAAACCAAACTTTCAATAGGAACAGCATTGTGTGTGGCAATTTTATGAGCAATTCGCCTTGCTTGCCAGAAGTAGAGGAAGAATATACATAAGGTGAGAATGGAGGCTAGGCCGAGTAAGCTAGGCATGGGAAAAAAGGATTGAAAAGCATAGATTGAAAAAATAGCACCGACTTTTTCTTTTTGAACAATAAGCGGTTCATTCGCATACCAGTGGGTGCGAGAGTGTAGGAGTTTTTCATCAAATTTTTCAAGAGTGGAACGAGTAAACTGATTTGTATTATTGGAAAACATATTTCCAAAGCTATCGGTAATGATGTATTTGGAATTTATCATTGGGAAACTTGAGATGAAATCATTCTCATTTACGAAAGCAATAGTATAGGCCTTAACTCGTTGGTTTTGAAGTAGTGGTTTGATAAAGAGTGTGTAATGTTGCTTATCTGAAGAGAGTGCAATTTTTTCTGTAACTTTTTCTTGAGAAGGATTTTGAATGAGCAATTTTAGATAGTAGGGAGATAAAATACTTTCTTGATGATTTCGATTGGTACTAAATAGTAATTCGCCTGTATCACTTAGGATAATGAGGTCAGAACTAAGTTTTAATTTAGCTTTTGTCTCGTAAAATAAGCTAAAGACTTCTCGCTCTGTGTGTTTGCCGTCCAAAAATCCTGGAATCATTTTATGGTTCATAGTAGTCAGGAGTTCATTATTGGCTTCTTTCATCTCTTGAACCTGTTTGACAATCTGTCTCGTATCTTTGGAGAGTTGCTGCTTTTGTAAAACATAGGAAAAACCAAAAAGTAAAATGAGTAGTAAAAGAGAGGTCACAAAGGCTGCGATAGAGCTTCTATGGAGAATTTCTTTTTGGAGAGATTTTTTAAAGGAATGAGACATCCGCTACCTCCTTGGAAGGGTTTTCTGTTATAAGTATAGCAGTTTAAAAATTCTAGAGCAAGGTAAAATAGAAAAGTATAGAATAGAACGAGACCAAATTCCCTCAAAAATGGTATAATAGTAACATCACAAAATTGGAGAGAGACCATGAGTTTTTACAATCATAAAGAAATTGAGCCTAAGTGGCAGGGCTACTGGGCAGAACATCATACATTTAAGACAGGAACAGATGCATCAAAACCGAAGTTTTATGCTCTTGATATGTTCCCTTATCCGTCTGGAGCGGGTCTGCACGTAGGACACCCAGAAGGTTATACTGCAACGGATATCCTCAGCCGTTACAAACGTGCGCAAGGCTACAATGTCCTTCACCCAATGGGTTGGGATGCTTTTGGTTTGCCTGCAGAGCAATATGCTATGGATACTGGTAATGACCCAGCAGAATTTACAGCTGAAAACATTGCCAACTTCAAACGCCAAATCAATGCGCTTGGATTTTCTTATGACTGGGATCGTGAAGTCAATACAACCGATCCAAACTACTACAAGTGGACCCAATGGATTTTCACTAAGCTTTACGAAAAAGGCTTGGCCTATGAAGCGGAAGTGCCAGTAAACTGGGTTGAGGAATTGGGAACAGCCATCGCCAATGAAGAGGTTCTTCCTGATGGAACTTCTGAGCGTGGAGGCTATCCAGTTGTCCGTAAACCGATGCGCCAATGGATGCTCAAAATCACGGCCTATGCAGAGCGCTTGCTTAATGACTTAGATGAACTTGATTGGCCAGAGTCTATCAAGGACATGCAGCGCAACTGGATTGGGAAATCAACTGGTGCTAATGTAACTTTTAAAGTTAAGGGAACAGACAAGGAATTCACAGTCTTTACCACTCGTCCGGACACCCTTTTCGGTGCGACTTTTACCGTTTTAGCTCCTGAGCATGACTTGGTTGACGCTATCACAAGTCCAGAGCAAGCAGAGTCAGTAGCCGACTATAAACACCAAGCTAGTCTGAAATCAGACCTGGCTCGTACAGACCTTGCCAAAGAAAAAACTGGTGTTTGGACTGGTTCTTATGCCATCAACCCTGTCAATGGCAAGGAAATTCCAATCTGGATTGCCGACTACGTATTGTCTAGCTATGGAACAGGTGCTGTCATGGCTGTGCCTGCCCACGATCAACGTGACTGGGAATTTGCCAAACAATTTGACCTTCCAATCGTCGAAGTACTTGAAGGTGGAAACGTTGAAGAAGCTGCCTACACAGAAGATGGCCTTCACGTTAATTCAGACTTCCTAGATGGACTCAACAAAGAAGACGCTATTGCTAAGATCGTGGCTTGGTTGGAAGAAAAAGGCTGTGGACAAGAGAAGGTTACCTACCGTCTCCGCGACTGGCTCTTTAGCCGTCAACGTTACTGGGGTGAACCAATTCCAATCATTCATTGGGAAGATGGAACATCAACAGCTGTTCCTGAAAGTGAATTGCCGCTTGTCTTGCCTGTAACCAAGGACATCCGTCCTTCAGGTACAGGGGAAAGTCCACTAGCTAACTTGACAGACTGGCTTGAAGTGACTCGTGAAGATGGTGTCAAAGGTCGTCGTGAAACCAACACTATGCCACAATGGGCAGGTTCAAGCTGGTACTACCTCCGCTATATTGACCCACACAATACTGAGAAATTGGCCGATGAGGATCTCCTCAAACAATGGTTGCCAGTAGATATCTACGTGGGTGGTGCAGAGCATGCCGTTCTTCACTTGCTTTACGCTCGTTTCTGGCATAAATTCCTCTATGATCTCGGTGTTGTTCCGACTAAGGAACCATTCCAAAAACTCTTTAACCAAGGAATGATCTTGGGAACAAGCTACCGTGACCACCGTGGGGCTCTTGTGGCAACTGATAAGGTTGAAAAACGTGACGGCTCCTTCTTCCACATGGAAACAGGAGAAGAGTTGGAGCAAGCACCAGCCAAGATGTCTAAATCCCTCAAGAACGTTGTTAACCCAGATGATGTTGTGGAACAATACGGTGCTGACACCCTTCGTGTCTATGAAATGTTCATGGGACCACTTGATGCTTCGATTGCTTGGTCTGAAGAAGGTCTGGAAGGAAGCCGTAAATTCTTGGACCGTGTTTACCGTTTGATTACAAGTAAAGAAATCGCTGCGGAAAACAATGGCGCTCTTGACAAGGTTTATAACGAAACCGTTAAAGCTGTCACAGAACAAATCGAATCATTGAAATTCAACACAGCTATTGCCCAACTTATGGTCTTTGTCAACGCGGCTAACAAGGAAGAAAAACTTTATGTAGACTACGCCAAAGGCTTCGTTCAGTTGATTGCACCATTTGCACCTCACTTGGCAGAAGAGCTCTGGCAAACAGTTGCAGCAACAGGTGAGTCAATCTCTTACGTGGCTTGGCCAACATGGGACGAAAGCAAATTGGTTGAAGACGAAATCGAAATCGTTGTCCAAATCAAAGGAAAAGTTCGTGCCAAACTCATGGTCGCTAAAGACCTATCACGCGAAGAATTGCAAGAGATTGCTCTAGCTGATGAAAAAGTCAAAGCAGAAATTGACGGTAAGGAAATCGTCAAGGTGATTGCGGTACCTAACAAACTCGTTAATATCGTCGTTAAATAACGAGTTTATTAGCTCTATTTGCCACCTTCAATGGTCCACTGGACTATTGAAGCCAACTAAATTGGTTAATATTGTTGTGAAATAAGATAAGAATCCTTCAGAGTAGAATCTGGAGGATTTTTTGAATGAAAAATATAATCCTGTTTCCGTCATCTCACCACTTAACCTCTCATTTTAACCACCTATCTCAAAAGTCGATTTTTCTTTCATACTTTTTGTTAAACTGATGAGGTAAAGAGGAGGAACTAAATATGATTTTACAAGCTAAACATTTGACTAAACGGTACGGCGATCATATGGCTGTTGACGATATTCAGTTAGAGTTTGAAAAAGGGAGTTTTAATGCTAT
>CAURES010000064.1:0-8106 GCA_963523725.1 uncultured Streptococcus sp. | reverse complement strand
GAGGAGCATTTCTTTTTATCAAATAAAATTCAACGAAAATCAAAGAACAAACTAGAAAACTAGCCTCAGATTTACTGTGAGATTGTAGTTAGAGATGTTGTACCTGCAATATATGACTGTCAAGTTTAGTGGTGTAGATAGTAGAATAAAGATGAGAAGGCATAGAGAGAAGATAAATCACCTTAAGCAGGTATCTGGAAAATTTGATTTTATAGAGAAGCCTTTTGTTACAAACTCAATATACTATCAATAAATAATATTATAGAAGCAACAATAATTATAATTTCACCTATCTGCATCATTCTATTTCGAACTCTAAATATATGTTCTATCAAAAATACTTGAAAAAGACACATTATAGGAATTAACGTTTTTGAAATTGAAAAATATCCAAATAAATAAACTATAAACAACAAAAATAGAACTATGTTATATTTCTTATTCATGACATTCCCCTCTTTATTTTTTGATTACCAATCTTAATCATTTACAACTACATTATAACAAACTACGAAATCCTTGTTAACAAATATTGCCATTTTTTAAAATTTTTTGTGATTCTTACTTCGATATTGATTTTAGATGACTTTTCGTCTATACTTAGGTGTGAACACAATGTGATACTTACAGTTCTCCTTTCGCTTTACAATTGGCTTGAACACCTTTATTGTATCGCGTTTGGAGTTTTTTTGGTATAACCTTCGACGTACACCCGCATAGCGGGTGGTTTTTTTGTCTCGCACCTAACGGAGCGAGACGGACTGAAAGTCACATAATTAAAAAAAGTTGGAGCTCAGCACTCCAACAATTACTATTAAAATGTTTGGCGTTTTGCTTTACGCTCTGCACGACCGCGAGCACGATTTTCGGCGCGCTTGGTTTTGCGGCGCTTTTCATCAACCGCCCAT
Organism: uncultured Streptococcus sp.; assembly: GCA_963523725.1. Lineage (GTDB taxonomy): Bacteria > Bacillota > Bacilli > Lactobacillales > Streptococcaceae > Streptococcus. The sequence continues at coordinate 7,198 of CAURES010000064.1, read as the reverse complement.
TGAATCTTCTTCTTATAGCCCGGTTTGACTTTTTTCTTTTTCTTTTTGACCAAGCCAATCATTTCAATATCAAGCTTATCCTGCTTCTTTTCACGATTTGCACGACGATCACGGTCATAGGTATCTTGGAATTCCCCGTCTTTGACCATCTTAGGAGTAAACTTGATTCCCAATTTCTCCAACTCACGGATATCCGAGTCATCACTTGGCTGGTAAAGGGTAATAGCTGTACCTGGTAGGCCGTTTCGTCCAGTTCGACCAACACGGTGCACAAAGAAAGATAAGTCTTGCGGAATGGCATCATTGATGACATGGCTGACACCTTCAATGTCAATCCCACGCGCTGCCAAATCTGTTGCGACAATATACTCAAAATCCAGATTTTTCACCTGATTCATGATTCGCTTACGTTCACGAGGGGCAATATCCCCATGGATTTTTGCCACCTTCAAGCCTTGAGCAGTCAGATATGAATGCAATTCATCAGCACGCGTCTTAGTATTGACAAAAATCATTGCCAAATAAGGCTGCATCAACTGAGTCAACTGGTAAATTTGAGCATTCTTGTCACGTCCCTTAGTAGAAATCAACCAATTATCAATGGTATCAGAAATGACCGTTTTGGTCTTGATTTTCTCCATAACAGGATTTGATAAGTATTTTTTCAAGAATGGTTGCAGTTTTTGTGGAATAGTCGCTGAGAAGACCATGAATTGCAGGTCTTTTGGAAGGCTGCCAGCAATCTTATCAACAGTTTCCAAGAATCCCATATCCAAGGTCATGTCTGCCTCATCGACCACAAAGGTCTTGGCCTTGTGAATAGCTAGGTCACCAGACTTAACTAAGTCATAAATACGGCCAGGTGTTCCGATAACAATATGAGGCTGGTTACTTGCCAATTTGTCAATCTGGCGAGCCTTATCTGTCCCTCCCACATAATTAACCACACGAACTTCGACATCTGAGTGAGCTGCAATCTGACGCGCTGCTTGGTAAATTTGAGTAGCCAACTCACGACTCGGTGCAGTAATCACTGCTTGTACACTATCGCTAGCTTCATCTAATTGCTGGAAAATCGGTAACAAGAAAGTGTGAGTCTTACCTGAACCTGTTTTTGATTCTCCAACCAAATCTCGGCCTGCCAAGACAATGGGAATCAACTTATCTTGTACCTCTGTTGGAGTTGTAAATTTCAACTCCTCCAAGGCTTCTCTAATATAGTTTTTAAATTGAAATTTCGTAAATGACATAATATCCTCGATTCTATCTATCTTATCAATTATACCACATTTTATTCCATTTCAGTAGCCTCACTTATTTATACTCAATGAAAATCAAAGAGCAAACTAGGAAGCTAGCCGCAGGCTGTACTTGAGTACGGCAAGGTGAACCTGACGTGGTTTGAATTTGATTTTCGAAGAGTATTAGGCTATTTCCAGTAGCTTCTCTAATAAGAAAAAGGCTGGAATTTCATGATTCCAACCTTTTTTCATACTCAATGAAAATTAAAGAGCAAACTAGGAAACTAGCCGCAGGCTGTACTTGAGTACGGCAAGGTGAACCTGACGTGGTTTGAATTTGATTTTCGAAGAGTATTAGGCTATTTCCTGTAGCTTTTCTAGTCAGAAAAAGGCTAGAATTTTATAATTCCAACCTCTTTTCAGTCATTATTTCCAGTTTAAAGTAGCATTCAAGCCATAGTGATCACTCACTTGTGGACTCTTGTTACCATCAAACACGACATGTAAATTTTCCACCGCTAACTCTTTGGTAGTAAAGACATAATCGATTCGAAGGGGTTCTGTGTTCCCTTTCCATCCATCAATTTCAGGTGGAACGGTATAGCTACCGCTTTTCTCTTGAGCAACTTCAAATGCGTCTTGTAAGCCTAATGGACTAGCTAAAATTTCCTGGTAGCCTTCCTGTCCAGCCGGATTGTTGAAATCTCCAGCTAGCAAAAGCGGCTTGTTCAATTCTTTCAAGACAGCCTCAAATCGTGCCCATTCTTCTTGGAAACCTTTATCCCACCAAGAAAGGTGGACACTTGCAACTGCAAGCTCCTTACCATCAACTACAGTTTCAGCCACGGCAACACGGCGAGTATGATAGTCTGTTGGATCATCCACATCTGAAACCAAAATTTCTCTGGCTTCAATAGGTGTTTTAGACAAGATAGCCACACCTTCGTGGTAGCGATCATAACCGATATGGTTATAGGCCCAAGTCCAGTAGTAATTTTTCCCTTGCTCAGACAACTTTTCAACCAAAAGTCTAACATAGTGATCTTGGTGAATAGGCTCAGCTGCTGGCAAAGCTTGATAAAGCTCATTAACCTCCACCTCTGGCGAAGTGATCTCCTGATTGATTTCTTGGAAACAAATCAAATCATAGTCCTTTTCAAGAATATCCTCAAGCAAAATCTGGAATTTTTCCTCTGCTTCTTTCTCCATCCAACTGTGAGTATTGAGTGTTAAAAATTTCATGCTTTTCTCCCAAAATAAGAGGTTGGAATACAGCTTCCAACCTCAAGTATATTACAATTCTACTTTAGCAACTGCTGTTTTAGCTGCAAGAGAACCTGTTTTTTCTAATTTAACTGATTTAATTGCATCACCATTTGTGAAGACAACTACTGTTGAAGTTTCACGTCCTGCTGCACGGATAGCATCCAAGTCAGCTGTGACAAGGAGATCTCCTGCTGCAACTTTTTGTCCTTCAGCAACATGAACTGTAAATGGTTTACCTTCAAGACTTACTGTGTCCAAACCAATGTGAACCAATACTTCAAGACCTGGTTCAGTCACAATACCAAGAGCATGTTTTGTTGGGAAGATGCTTGATACAGTACCTGAAACTGGAGATACAATGTTTCCATTTGCAGGTTCTACTGCAAATCCATCACCCATCATTTTTTGAGCAAATACTGGATCTTTTACTTGTTCCAAAGCAACAACTTGACCGTCTGCTACTGAGTAAACTTCCTCAGTAAGACCTTTGAAGTGAACAGTGTTTTGTTGTGCTTCAGTCATTTGGCTTGGAAGAGTTTCAGGAATGATTTCACCTGAATCAAGGATATCTTGGATATCAGATTTCAATACGTCAGCTTTTGGTCCGTAGATAGCTTGAACCCCTTGTCCTTTCATGACAAGACCCATAGCTCCTTCTGCTTTCCATTGCTCTGCATTTCCTACTTTATCTGCATCTTTAACAGTTACACGAAGACGAGTCATACATGCGTCAACATCAACGATGTTTGCACGTCCACCAAGAAGGTTGATAATGTTTACAGCTTGAGAGCCTGCTGCAACTTTCACTTCGCTGCTAGATTCTTCTGAACCTTCAGCAGTTTCGTAGTTTCCGTTACGTCCTGGAGTTGCGTAGTTGAATTTTTGAATCATGAAGTTTGCGATAAAGTACATGATTACGGCAAAGAGAACAGTTACCCAGATAAAGTTAACAATATCCATACCGATACCAGCGCTAATCGCAATAGGTGTACGAGTCAAGAACTCGATTGAACCGAATGAGTGCATACGTAGGTTTACAACGTCAGCCATAGCGAAGGCAGCACCTTGAACAAGTGAGTAAACAAGATACATAGGTGTTGCTACAAACATGAACATGTATTCGATTGGTTCAGTAACCCCTGTCAAGAATGTTGCAAGAGCTGTCGCAATCATCATACCTTTGTATTTGTGTTTCTTGTCAGCATCAACATTACGGTAGATAGCCACAATCACACCCATCAAGATACCGAATGAACCGATCATTTGTCCAACTTTGAAACGAGCTGGGTGAACAGTATCTAACAAGTGTTGGTATTGAGTAGCATCAGTACCTTTAAGGTTTACAAGGTCTGTTACCCATGCAAGCCAAAGTGGATCTTGACCAAATACTTGACTACCTTTAGCTGCACCAGTTAAGACATCATAAGTACCACCAAGAGCTGTGTAGTTCATTGGGATAGTCAACATGTGGTGAAGACCAAATGGCAAGAGCAAACGTTCCAATGTACCATACAAGAATGGTGCAAGGATTGGAGCAGTTTCTTGTGAGTTAGCAATCCAGATACCAAAGCTATTGATACCAGTTTGAACTACTGGCCAGAAAGCAGCAAGTACAATTGCAGCAATTATTGAACGAAGAATAACTACAAATGGTACAAAACGTTTTCCGTTAAAGAATGAAAGTGCATCAGGAAGCTTACGGAAGTTATAGTATTTATTGTAAGCAGTTGCTCCAATAAAACCAGAAATAATCCCTACGAAGACACCCATGTTCAAGGCTGGAGCTTCAAGAACACTGATAAAGTAATCAGCAACTTTGATTGAACCACCAAAGAGAGTAGTTACCATAGCATCTGGATTTTTCAACATATCGCCTGATACACCAAAGATTGTACCAGTGATACGGTTAATCAAGATGAAGGCAAGACCAGCGGCGAAAGCACCACCAGCACGTTCTTTAGCCCAGCTTCCTCCAATAGCGAGGGCGAACAATATATGAAGGTTAACGATAACTCCCCAACCGATTTGCTCTAGTACACCACCAGTAATAACGAGTGGTGCAAAGGTTGGGTTAATCATCACGATAGACTTACCGATTGAAATCATCAAACCAGCAGCCGGCATAACCGCGATAACCACCATCAAAGCCTTACCGAATTTTTGCCAAAATTCGAAAGACAAGACATTTTTGAATGTATCTTTCATCATTCAAATCTCCTTTATTTTTATTTAGGCAAACGTTTTACGAAAACGTTTGCACCTTTTATGATTTAATTATACCACTTTAATTTTTTTTGTAAAGGCTTTTACAAAAAAAAGTAGACTTTTTTCTAAAATTTTTGTAGCAAAAAAGGAGATCATTTAATCTCCTCATAAAAGTAACTAGTTTACCTAAATCTTCAAGAATCGGCGCATGGAAATTCCTGATCCCAGTGAACCAATGAAAATCCCAATCACAAATAATAGGGCAATCATTAGAGGAGTAAATACCTCTGGCGTGATCATAGACAGATTTTGTCCGACTAATGACTTATTGACAGATTGGTAAACCATTCGATAAACAATAAAGACCAACACTGATGGCGCAGTTGCTCCAAGTAAACCAATGAAGGCACCTTCAAGTAAGAAAGGTCCACGGATATAACTGTTCTTAGCACCAACCAAGCGCATGATTTGAATTTCACGACTGCGGGAAATAATGGTGATACGAATGGTATTTGAAATCAAGAAAACTGCAATGAAAATCAAAAGTCCTGCAATAACTAATCCCCAAACACGGATAAATGATGCTAGTTGGAATAGGCGTTCTGTATTGGCACCACCATCCTGAACCTCAGACACACCTTCAATTTTTTTAGCATCCTCGGCTACAGTTTTTACATCACTTGGCGTATTGGTATCTACTATATAAGCATCATAGAGGGGGTTGGCATCTCCTTCAAAAATTTTCCAGTTATCACCCATTGTCTCGGTTAATTTTTCATATTGTTCTTCTTTACTTGAAAAAGTAACACTCTTAACAGTAGACATCCCCTTCAAAGCATTGTATACCTTGTGGTAGTCATTATTTGTAACAGTTTGACCTTCTTTTTCAATAGTCTCGCTATTATCAGCTACATCCTTGCGAATATAAACCATCACTCGAACATTATTTTCAATATCTGTAGCTAGTTTCGCTGTATTGAAAATAACAGAAGCAAATATTGCCACCAAGGTCAACGTAATCATGACTGAGCTGACAGCAGCCACTGTCATCCAACCATTTCGTTTCAAGCTTTTTAACGATTCAAATAAATGGCGAAAAAATCTACTAATCATCGTATCCATACTCTCCTTTAGCTTCGTCACGAACGACACGGCCATTTTCAATGGCAATGACACGGTGGCGCAAGGTATTTACAATCTGGCTATTATGAGTCGCCATCAAAATAGTTGTCCCTTGTAGGTTAATCCGTTCCAAGAGATTCATAATTTCCCATGAATTATCCGGGTCCAGGTTTCCTGTTGGTTCATCGGCTATCAATACTTTGGGATTATTTACAATGGCACGTGCAATCGCAATCCGCTGTTGCTCTCCACCTGAGAGCTCATTTGGGAAAGAACGAACCTTGTGCTTCAACCCAACCAAGTCTAAAACTTCCATCACACGTTTTTTGATATTACGGCGATTTTCCCCGATTACTTCCATAGCGTAAGCAATATTTTCATAGACCGTTTTCTTTGGCAACAGTTTATAATCCTGGAAGACAACCCCAACACTACGACGTAGAAGCGGGACGTCTTTCTTTTTGATCTTAACCAGATTAAAACCAGCAACTGATAGGCTTCCTTTATCGATTTTTACTTCACGATATAGAGAACGAATGAAGGTTGACTTCCCTGCTCCTGAAGGTCCTACAATGTAAGCAAATTCTCCCGGTTGAACGCTGACCGAAACACCGCGTAGGGCAGTCGTTCCGTTGTCGTATTTTTTGACGACATCTCTCATTTCAATGATTGACATGTGAGTTCCTTTCTATCTTAGCTGATTCGCCACTTGAGGTAGGCATCGATAAAACCATCTAGGTCTCCGTCCATAACCTTATCTACCTGTGCAACTTCAAAGCTAGTTCGATGATCTTTTACCATAGTATAAGGCGTGAAGACATAAGAACGGATTTGGCTTCCCCATGTGATTTCTTTTTTCTCACCCTTGAGGGAATCTACCTCCGCAGCTTTCTTCTCTTGCTCCATTTGATAGAGCTTAGCCTGCAACATCTTCATAGCTCGATCTCTATTTCCATACTGGGTACGATCCACTGTTGATTGGACAACAATTCCAGTTGGAATGTGGGTTAAACGTACACCTGTTGAAACCTTGTTGACGTTTTGTCCACCGGCACCACCTGAACGGAAGGTATCCATCTTGATGTCATCTTCCCTGATTTCCACTTCAATGGTATCATCCAACTCAGGCATCACTTCTACAGATGTGAAAGAGGTATGGCGACGTTTGGCAGAGTCGAACGGCGAAATTCGCACCAAACGGTGAACTCCCATTTCCGACTTGAGAAGACCATAGGCATTAGGACCTTCAAATGATAAGGTTACTGACTTGATACCAGCCTCATCACCTGCTTGATAATCCAAGACTTCTACTTTAAAGCCTTTAGCATTTCCATAGCGAGTGTACATACGAAGCAACATATCAC
>CAURES010000063.1:0-8298 GCA_963523725.1 uncultured Streptococcus sp. | reverse complement strand
AATGCAGGTAACGATGTGGTTAAACCAGCAGATAAGACTGTGGTAGCGAACCCAGATAAACTTACAGATGCTGAGAAGAAAGCCATCGAAGACAAAGTTAAAGCTGTAAATCCAGGTGCGACTGTAGTAGTAGACGATAAAGGAAACGCTACAGTGACAACGCCAGCAGGAAACACAGCAGTGATTCCAGCAGCAGACTTAACTAAGTCAGCTGAAGATATCTTTAAACAACGTCCATATGTACCATCAAATGGTGGAGGCAATAACAGTGGTAACGGTAACGGAACTTCTGACAATAACGCAGCTAATAACACTGATGCAAAAGTGAATAAAGCTAAGTTAGAAGGTGCTATCCATCAATTAGATGAATTGATCATTAAAGAATCAGCTAAGCTTGATGCAGAAACTGCAAAAGAAGCGAATGCATTATCAGCAGATGCTAAGAAAGTATTTGCCAATGCAGACGCAACTCAAGCAGAAGTGGATGCAATGGTTAAACGTATCGAAGACTTCATGGCGAAAGTTTCTCCATCAACTGATCATGTAACTCCAGCTACTGCTCAAGCAGCAGTTAATGCTGGTCAAACAGCATCAGCACAAGTAAATGCGCGTAAAGCAGCTAAAGAATTGCCAAATACAGGTACAGCAGATTCTACTGTAGCTATGGTAGCAGCTGCCGCAAGTGCATTACTTGGTCTTGGTCTTGCAGGTCGTCGTAAAGAAGACGAAGAAGCTTAATTGGTAGATTGTTTGATAATTATCAGATGATAAATCCGATTTTCAAAGCTTAGACAAGTATCTCTCATAAGAAAATCTCCTAGCAGGGAAGCCTGCTAGGAGATTTTACTAGTGAATCAAATGCTAGTTCATTATTATATGATTTTAAAACCGTCATATTGACATACAATTTAATTTTTACTATAATTCTTGCAGGAGGATAGTTCTAATGAAAATAGTAAAAAAATTGATGCAAATCGCATTAGCAGTCTTTTTCTTCGGTTTGCTAGCAACAAGTGCAGTATTGGCGGATGATGCTGATTCAGAAGGTTGGCAATTTGTCCAAGAAAATGGTAGAACCTACTACAAGAAGGGGGAACTCAAAGAAACCTACTGGCGAGTGATTGATGGTAAGTACTATTATTTTGATCCTTTATCTGGAGAGATGGTTGTCGGCTGGCAATATATACCTGCTCCACACGAAGGGGTTACGATTGGTTCTTCTATAAGGCAAGATATTGCTTTTAGACCAGATTGGTTTTACTTTGGTCAAGATGGGGTACTACAAGAATTTGTTGGTAAGCAAGTTTTAGAAGCAAAAACAGCTACAAATGTCAACAAGCATCATGGGGAACAATATAATAGTCCAGCAGAGAAACGAGTCTATTATTTTGAAGATCAACGTAGTTATCACACCTTAAAAACTGGTTGGGTTTATGATGAGGGGCACTGGTATTATTTACTGAAGGATGGTGGCTTTGATTCTCGCATCAACAGATTGACTGTTGGGGAGCTAGCACGTGGTTGGGCTAAGGATTTTCCTCTTACATATGATGAAGATAAATTAAAAGCTGCTCCATGGTACTATCTAGATCCAGAAACTGGTATTATGCAAACTGGTTGGAAACAACTTGGCAATAAGTGGTACTACCTCCGTTCATCAGGAGCTATGACAACTGGTTGGTATCAAGACGGCTCAACTTGGTATTATCTAGATGCTGAAAATGGTGATATGAAAACGGGCTGGCAAAACCTTGGTAACAAGTGGTACTATCTCCGTTCATCAGGAGCTATGGCAACTGGTTGGTTCCAGGTCGGTAGTAAATGGTACTATGCTTATAGCTCAGGTGCCTTGGCAGTGAATACGACCGTAGATGACTATTCTGTCAATTATAATGGTGAATGGGTTCAATAATGAAAGAGGCGATTGTGAAGGAAACAATCGCTTTTTTTGTGAAAATATAATAAAATAGATAGGAAAGAATAAATACTTGTATGAAAAAATGAGACGGCTTTTTCGTCTAGTAAAAGGAAAAAATGATAAAAAAAATTGGTGTCGGTCAGGCACATAGTAAGATTATTTTAATAGGGGAGCATGCGGTCGTTTACGGTTATCCTGCCATTTCCCTGCCTCTTTTGGAGGTAGAAGTGACTTGTAAGGTAGTTCCTGCAGCGAGTCCTTGGCGCCTCTATGAGGAGGATACCTTGTCCATGGCAGTTTATGCTTCACTGGAGTATTTGGATATCAAAGAAGCCTGCATTCGCTGTGAAATTGACTCGGCTATCCCTGAGAAACGGGGAATGGGTTCGTCAGCAGCTATCAGCATAGCGGCCATTCGTGCGGTTTTTGACTACTATCAGGCAGAACTGCCTCATGATGTATTAGAAATCTTGGTCAATCGGGCGGAGATGATTGCCCATATGAATCCAAGTGGTTTGGATGCCAAGACCTGTCTCAGTGACCAGCCCATTCGCTTTATTAAGAACGTAGGATTTACAGAGCTTGAGATGAATCTATCTGCCTATTTGGTCATTGCAGATACGGGCGTCTATGGTCACACTCGTGAAGCCATCCAAGTGGTTCAAAACAAGGGCAAGGATGCCCTGCCGTTTTTGCATGCCTTGGGGGAATTGACCCAGCAGGCAGAAGATGCGATTTCACAAAAAGATGCTGAAGGATTGGGACAAATCCTCAGTCAAGCGCATTTACATTTAAAAGAAATTGGGGTCAGTAGCCCTGAGGCAGACCATCTGGTTGAAACAGCTCTTAGTCATGGTGCTCTGGGTGCTAAGATGAGCGGTGGTGGGCTTGGAGGCTGTATCATAGCCTTGGCAGCCAATTTGACACACGCACAAGAACTAGCAGAAAGATTAGAAGAGAAAGGAGCTGTTCAGACATGGATCGAGAGCCTGTAACAGTACGTTCTTACGCAAATATTGCTATTATCAAATATTGGGGAAAGAAAAAAGAAAAAGAGATGGTGCCTGCTACTAGCAGTATCTCTCTGACTTTGGAGAATATGTATACGGAGACAACTTTGTCATCTCTACCGACGGATGCGACAGCTGATGCCTTTTATATCAATGGTCAGCTACAAAATGAGGCTGAGCATGCCAAGATGAGTAAGATTATTGACCGCTACCGTCCAGTTGGAGAAGGCTTTGTCCGTATCGATACTCAGAACAATATGCCTACCGCGGCGGGTCTGTCCTCAAGTTCTAGTGGTTTGTCTGCCTTGGTCAAGGCTTGTAATGCTTATTTTCAGCTTGGATTGACTCGGAGCCAGTTGGCACAGGAGGCTAAGTTTGCCTCAGGATCTTCCTCTCGGAGTTTTTATGGACCATTAGGTGCCTGGGATAAGGATAGTGGAGAAATTTACCCTGTAGAGACAGACTTGAAGCTAGCTATGATTATGTTGGTGCTAGAAGACAAGAAAAAACCAATTTCTAGTCGCGATGGAATGAAGCTCTGTGTTGAAACCTCGACGACCTTTGATGACTGGGTGCGTCAATCTGAGAAGGATTATCAGGATATGCTGGTTTATCTCAAGGAAAATGACTTTGTCAAGGTTGGGGAATTAACTGAGAAAAATGCCCTGGCTATGCACGCTACGACCAAAACAGCTAGTCCAGCCTTTTCATATCTGACGGATGCTTCTTATGAAGCGATGGACTTTGTCCGCCAGCTTCGTGAGCAAGGAGAGGCCTGCTACTTTACTATGGATGCTGGTCCCAATGTCAAAGTCCTCTGTCAGGAGAAAGACTTGGAGCATTTATCAGAAATTTTCAGTCAGCGTTATCGCTTGATTGTTTCAAAAACAAAGGATTTGAGCCAAGATGATTGCTGTTAAAACTTGCGGAAAACTCTATTGGGCTGGTGAATATGCTATTTTAGAGCCAGGGCAGTTGTCCTTGATAAAGGCCATTCCCATCTATATGAAGGGCGAGATTACTTTTTCTGATAGTTACCGTATCTATTCGGATATGTTTGATTTTGCAGTGGATTTGACGCTAAATCCTGACTATAGCTTGATTCAAGAAACAATTGCTTTAGTGGAAGATTTCCTTGTTTATCGTGGGCAGACCTTGCGACCTTTTTCTTTGGAAATCCGAGGAAAAATGGAAAGAGAAGGGAAAAAGTTTGGTCTGGGTTCTAGCGGTAGCGTCGTTGTCTTGGTCATCAAGGCTCTGCTGGCTCTGTATAAGCTTTCGGTTGATCAGGATCTCTTGTTCAAGCTGGCCAGTGCTGTCTTGCTCAAGCGCGGAGACAATGGTTCTATGGGGGACATTGCCTGTATTGTGGCAGAGGAATTGGTTCTTTACCAGTCATTTGATCGCCAGAAGGTGGCTGCTTGGTTGGAAGAAGAAAACTTAGCGACTGTTTTAGAGCGTGATTGGGGCTTTTCAATTTCACAAGTAAAACCAACTTTAGAATGTGATTTTCTAGTGGGATGGACCAAGGAAGTGGCTGTATCGAGTCACATGGTCCAGCAAATCAAGCAAAATATCAATCAGATTTTTTTAAGTTCCTCAAAAGAAACGGTGGTTTCTTTGGTAGAAGCCTTGGAGCAGGGGAAATCAGAAAAAATTATCGAGCAAGTAGAAGTAGCCAGCCAGCTTTTAGAAGGCTTGAGCACAGATATTTACACGCCTTCGCTTAGACAGTTGAAAGAAGCTAGTCAAGATTTGCAAGCTGTTGCTAAGAGTAGTGGCGCTGGTGGTGGTGATTGTGGTATTGCCTTGAGTTTTGATGAGCAATCAACTGAAACCCTAAAAAACCGTTGGGCCGATCTGGGGATTGAGCTCTTATACCAAGAAAGGATAGGACATGACGACAAATCGTAAGGATGAGCACATCCGCTATGCCCTTGAGCAGAAAAGTTCCTATAATAGCTTTGATGAGGTGGAGTTGATTCATTCTTCCTTGCCTCTTTACGACCTGGATGAAATCGATCTGTCGACAGAGTTTGCTGGTCGAAAGTGGGACTTTCCTTTTTATATCAATGCTATGACGGGTGGAAGCGATAAGGGAAGAGAAATCAATCAAAAACTGGCTCAGGTGGCAGAAGACTGTGAGATTTTGTTTGTGACAGGCTCTTATAGTGCGGCTCTCAAAGATCCATCAGATGCCTCTTTTTCTGTCAAGTCTAGTCATCCAAATCTCCTTCTTGGAACCAATATTGGATTGGACAAGCCTGTCGAGTTAGGTCTTCAGACTGTAGAAGAGATGAATCCTGTTCTCTTGCAAGTGCATGTCAATGTCATGCAGGAATTGCTCATGCCAGAGGGAGAAAGAAAGTTTCGAAGCTGGCAATCGAATTTAGCAGACTACAGCAAACAAATCCCTGTTCCTATCGTCCTCAAGGAAGTGGGCTTTGGAATGGATATGAAGACCATTGAAAGAGCCTATGAACTGGGCATTCGAACCTTTGACCTATCAGGTCGTGGTGGTACCAGTTTTGCTTATATCGAAAACCGTCGCAGTGGCCAACGTGACTACCTCAATCAATGGGGCCAGTCTACCATGCAAGCCCTTCTCAATGCCCAAGACTGGAAAGACAAGGTCGAACTCTTGGTCAGTGGAGGCGTTCGGAATCCGCTGGATATGATTAAGTGTTTGGTTTTTGGTGCTAAGGCTGTAGGACTGTCTCGAACAGTTCTAGAATTGGTTGAAATCTACACAGTTGAAGAGGTGATCGGCATTGTCCAAGGCTGGAAAGAAGATTTACGCTTAATCATGTGTGCCCTTAATTGTGCTACCATAGCAGATTTGCAAAGCGTAGATTACATTCTTTATGGAAAATTAAAAGAAGCAAATGATCAGATGAAAAAGGCGTAACCATCGCCTTTTTTCCATCTTCAGACCGAGGTGACTTTTTTGAATTGTGATAAAATAAAAGGGGGAGGATGAACCTATGAGAAAATTTAAAATCTTTTTATTTATCGAAGCCTGTCTGTTGACGGGAGCTCTGATGTTGATGGTTTCAGAGCATTTTTCGCGTTTTCTGCTGATTCTATTCCTCTTTTTGCTTTTGATTCGCTATTACACTGGTAAAGAGGGCAATAACCTCCTTTTGGTGGTGGCAACCATTCTCTTCTTTTTCATCGTCATGCTCAATCCTTTTGTGATTTTAGCTATTTTTGTTGCGGTTATATACAGTCTCTTTCTTCTTTACCCGATGATGAATCAGGAAAAAGAGCAAACCAATTTGGTTTTTGAAGAGGTGGTTACGGTTAAGAAGGAGAAAAATCGTTGGTTTGGAAATCTCCATCATTTTTCAAGTTACCAGACTTGCCAATTTGATGATATCAATCTCTTTCGTTTCATGGGCAAGGACACCATTCATCTGGAGAGGGTGATTCTAACCAATCATGACAATGTCATTATCCTCAGAAAGATGGTAGGAACGACTAAAATCATTGTACCTGTAGATGTAGAAGTCAGTCTCAGTGTTAACTGTCTCTATGGGGATTTGACTTTTTTCAACCAGCCCAAGCGAGCCCTCCGCAATGAACACTATCATCAGGAAACGAGAGATTATCTCAAGAGTAACAAGAGTGTCAAGATTTTCTTGACTACTATGATTGGCGATGTGGAGGTGGTCAGAGGATGAAAAAACAAGCCTATGTAATCATTGCTCTCACCTCCTTTCTGTTTGTCTTATTTTTCTCTCACAGCTTATTGGAAATTCTTGATTTTGACTGGTCTATTTTCCTGCACGATGTCGAAAAAACAGAAAAATTTGTCTTTTTGTTGTTAGTATTCAGCATGTCCATAACCTGTCTCCTAGCTCTGTTTTGGCGAGGTGTCGAAGAGCTTTCTCTAAGAAAAATGCAGGCTAATCTCAAGCGTTTATTGGCAGGGCAAGAAGTGGTTCAAGTTGCAGATCCAGATTTGGATGTCAGTTTCAAGTCCTTGTCAGGTAAACTTAACCTTTTGACAGAAGCTCTTCAAAAGGCTGAAAATCACAGCCTTGCTCAGGAAGAGGAAATCATCGAGAAGGAACGAAAGCGGATTGCTCGGGATTTGCACGATACAGTCAGTCAGGAGTTGTTTGCGGCCCACATGATTTTGTCAGGTATCAGTCAGCAGTCTTTGAAATTGGATAGAGAAAAGATGAAGATCCAGTTGCAGAGTGTCACAGCTATTTTAGAAACAGCCCAGAAGGATTTACGGGTTTTGCTCTTGCATTTGCGACCAGTTGAACTGGAGCAGAAGAATCTGGTTGAAGGGATTCAAATCCTCTTAAAAGAGCTTGAGGACAAGAGTGATCTCAAGGTTGGTTTCAAGCAAAATGTGACGAAATTGCCTAAGAAAATCGAGGAGCATATCTTCCGTATTCTACAAGAATTGATCAGCAATACTCTCCGCCATGCCCAGGCATCTTGTCTGGATGTCTATCTCTATCAGACAGATGTTGAATTGCAGCTGAAGGTGGTGGACAATGGGATTGGTTTCCAGTTAGGGAACTTAGACGACTTGAGTTATGGACTGCGAAATATCAAAGAGAGGGTTGGAGATATGGCTGGAACAGTTCAACTCTTGACAGCTCCAAAGCAAGGGCTGGCAGTTGATATCCGTATTCCCTTGCTCGATAAGGAATGATAAAGGAGTAAAGATGAAAATTTTACTAGTAGATGACCATGAAATGGTCCGATTGGGCTTGAAAAGCTACTTTGACCTCCAAGACGATGTAGAAGTTGTGGGTGAGGCATCCAACGGATCTCAGGGCATTGACTTGGCCTTGGAATTGCGTCCAGATGTTATTGTCATGGATATTGTCATGCCTGAGATGAATGGGATTGATGCGACCTTGGCTATCCTCAAAGAATGGCCTGAAGCCAAGATTTTGATTGTGACTTCTTATCTAGATAATGAAAAAATCATGCCAGTATTGAATGCTGGGGCTAAAGGTTATATGCTTAAGACTTCTAGTGCCGACGAACTACTCCATGCCGTCCGTAAGGTGGCTGCTGGAGAGTTGGCCATTGAGCAAGAGGTCAGCAAAAAAGTCGAATACCACCGCAATCACATAGAACTACATGAGGACCTGACTGCGCGTGAGCGAGATGTACTACAACTCATCGCCAAGGGCTACGAAAATCAGCGTATCGCAGACGAACTCTTTATCTCTCTCAAGACGGTCAAGACCCATGTGTCCAATATCCTAGCCAAACTTGAAGTCAGCGATCGTACCCAGGCGGCTGTCTATGCCTTTCAGCACCACTTGGTAGGGCATGAGGACTTTTAGATGAGTCTAACAGATTTACTTGAGGAGTTAGAAGCAGCAAAAGATCCTA
>CAURES010000062.1:0-8340 GCA_963523725.1 uncultured Streptococcus sp. | reverse complement strand
GGGATAAAAATGAGAATTGTCCAGTGGCTTATCCACGCTATCAGATGTTGATGGATTATTTGAATTTGAGTAGAAATGTTACTAAATCAGATTTACATCATTTCCCTGAATACGGAGCGTTTATTTGTGGGAGTCAGGTTCAGTTGGATGTTTCAAAGTCTAACTACTTACGAGTGATTAATGCTTTTACCCAAATTGAAGGGGCTAAGGCTTATTTATTTGCAAACTCTGAGTTTACAGGTGCGGATTGGGATACAAAAATCTCAAGAGATATTTTCTGGGAAGAATCGATGCATGGTATCTATCCAGAGAATGTTGGTGTCAATGCTAGCCTCTTTAAAGATGAGGATGATTTTTTTGATTATCTAGATCATTCTGCAATTTTTACTGCGGGACGTGATGGACAAACCTATTATTTTTATCCGATTCAGGCTAGGGACTATTTGGCTACATCTGAAATCCAAGCATATGCTCTTAATGGGGATGAGATTCTTATTTACGCTCAAGAGAAGGATTTTGAAACTCATCGTAGTTATCAGTACCAAGACTTAACGACTCGCGGAACAGTTGAGTTTCGTAGTGTGTGTACTCAATCTCTAGATAGAACCTTCGCTTCAGCAGCTTTTCACTTAGGATTGTTGGTTAATTTAGATAAGTTAGAAGATTACTTAGAAACAGCACCTTTCTTTGAAGCATTTGGGAGAAATTATAAGTCTTTAAGACGACAATTTTCTAAGAAAAAGCTTACAGATCAGGAAGAAACTGCGATTATAGAGTTTTCAAAAAACTTACTTCTGTTAGCTGAGGAAGGATTGAAGATGAGAAATAAGCAAGAAATGACCTATTTACAGCCTTTGAAAGAAGAATTGGGACTATAATTTCTATTATAAAAGGAGAATTTTCTGAAAAATCATGATATAATGGATGAGACTATAGATAAAGGATAGAGAGTAATGACATTAGTTTATCAATCAACGCGTGATGCCAACAATACAGTAACTGCTAGTCAAGCAATTTTGCAAGGTTTGGCAACGGATGGTGGTTTGTTTACCCCGCTTACTTACCCAAAGGTAGATTTGGACTTTGACAAATTGAAAGATGCTTCTTACCAAGAAGTGGCTAAGTTAGTTTTGTCAGCATTTTTAGATGACTTTACAGCCGAGGAGTTGGACTACTGTATCAACAATGCCTATGATAGCAAATTTGATACTTCAGCTATCGCGCCATTAGTGAAATTAGACGGTCAATACAACCTGGAACTTTTCCATGGTTCAACGATTGCTTTTAAAGATATGGCCTTGTCTATCTTGCCATACTTTATGATAACAGCTGCTAAGAAACATGGTTTGGAAAATAAGATTGTCATCTTGACAGCGACATCTGGTGATACAGGGAAAGCTGCTATGGCAGGATTTGCGGATGTGCCTGGTACTGAGATTATCGTCTTTTATCCAAAGGATGGTGTCAGCAAGGTACAAGAGTTGCAAATGACTACTCAGACTGGCGACAATACTCATGTTATCGCCATTGATGGTAACTTTGATGATGCCCAAACAAATGTGAAGCACATGTTTAACGATGTGGCTCTTCGTGAAAAATTGGCGGCAAACAAGTTACAATTTTCATCTGCTAACTCTATGAATATTGGTCGTTTGGTGCCACAAATTGTCTACTATGTTTATGCTTACGCTCAGTTGGTTAAGACTGGTGAGATTGTGGCTGGCGATAAGGTCAACTTCACAGTGCCGACTGGAAACTTTGGAAATATCTTGGCTGCCTTTTATGCTAAGCAAATTGGCCTACCAGTTGGTAAATTGATCTGTGCTTCAAATGATAACAATGTTTTGACAGACTTCTTCAAGACACGTGTTTATGACAAGAAACGTGAGTTTAAGGTAACAACTAGTCCATCTATGGATATTTTGGTATCTTCAAACTTGGAGCGTTTGATTTTCCATCTTTTGGGAAATAATGCTGAAAAGACAGCTGAACTTATGAATGCCTTGAACAGGCAAGGACAATATGAGTTGACAGACTTTGATGCAGAGATTTTGGACCTCTTTGCAGCTGAATATGCGACTGAGGAAGAAACGGCAGCAGAAATCAAGCGTGTTTATGAGTCAGATTCTTATATCGAGGATCCACATACGGCGGTTGCCTCAGCAGTTTATAAAAAATACCAAGCTGCTACTGGTGATGCGACTAAGACAGTGATTGCTTCAACAGCTAGTCCATACAAGTTCCCAGTAGTTGCTGTAGAAGCGGTAACAGGGGAATCAGGCTTGACAGACTTTGAAGCCTTGGCTCAATTACATGAAATCTCAGGAGTGGCTGTGCCACCTGCAGTTGATGGGCTTGAGACAGCTCCTGTTCGTCACAAGACAACAGTAGCAGCTGCTGACATGCAAGCAGCGGTTGAGGCTTATCTAGGACTTTAAGACAGAGGGAGTAAACTCGGTTGGGAAACCAACTGAGTTTCTTTTCATCAGGAGGAAGGATTGTTTAAGAAAAATAAAGACATTCTTAATATTGCCTTGCCAGCTATGGGCGAAAACTTTTTGCAGATGCTCATGGGGATGGTGGACAGTTATTTGGTTGCTCATTTAGGATTGATAGCCATTTCAGGCGTATCAGTAGCAAGTAATATTATCACGATTTATCAGGCGATTTTTATTGCTCTGGGAGCTGCTATTTCCAGTGTTATTTCAAAAAGTTTAGGGCAGAAGGATCAGTCTAAGTTAGCCTATCATGTGACTGAAGCGTTGAAGATTACATTATTATTAAGTTTCCTTTTAGGAGCTTTGTCCATCTTCGCTGGGCAAGAGATGATTGGACTTTTGGGGACGGAGAGAGATGTAGCTGAGAGTGGTGGTCTCTACCTATCTTTGGTAGGCGGATTGATTGTTCTCTTGGGCTTAATGACTAGTCTAGGTGCCTTGATTCGTGCAACGCATAATCCACGTTTGCCTCTCTATGTGAGTCTTTTATCCAATGCCTTGAATATTCTTTTTTCCAGTCTAGCTATTTTTATTCTGGACATGGGGATAGCTGGTGTTGCTTGGGGGACTATTCTGTCTCGTTTGGTTGGTCTTATGATTTTATGGTCGCAATTAAAGTTGCCTTTTGAGAAACCGACTTTTGCCTTAGATAAGGAACTATTGACCTTAGCTTTGCCAGCAGCTGGAGAGCGGCTTATGATGCGAGCTGGTGATGTCGTTATTATTGCCTTGGTCGTCTCTTTTGGAACGGAGGCAGTGGCTGGAAATGCAATCGGAGAAGTCTTGACCCAGTTTAACTATATGCCTGCCTTTGGTGTCGCTACGGCAACGGTCATGCTGGTGGCCCGAGCAGTTGGAGAGGATAATTGGAAAAGAGTAGCTAGTTTGAGCAAGCAAACTTTTTGGCTTTCTCTGCTTCTCATGTTGCCCTTGACGCTTAGTGTCTATGCCTTGGGCATACCACTGACTCATCTCTATACGAATGATTCTCTAGCGGTGGAGGCTAGTGTGCTAGTGACACTTTTTTCACTACTTGGTACTCCTATGACGATAGGAACAGTTATCTATACAGCAGTCTGGCAGGGTTTGGGCAATGCCCGGCTTCCCTTTTATGCGACAAGTATAGGAATGTGGTGTATTCGCATTGGAACAGGATATCTGATGGGGATTGTGCTTGGTTGGGGCTTGCCCGGTATTTGGGCCGGAACCCTTTTGGATAATGGTTTTCGTTGGTTATTTCTACGTTACCGTTACCAGCGTTATATGAGCTTGAAAGGATAGGAAATGCAAAAAACAGCTTTTATTTGGGATTTAGACGGGACTTTATTGGACTCTTACGAAGCGATTTTGTCAGGGATTGAGGAAACTTTTACTCAGTTTTCTATTCCTTATGATAAGGAGCAGGTGAGAGAGTTTATACTCAAGTATTCTGTGCAGGATTTGCTTGTGCAGGTGGCAGAAGAGCGAAAGCTAGATGTGGAAGTGCTAAATCAGGCGCGTGCCCAGAGTCTGGCTGAGAAGAATGCTCAGGTAGTTTTGATGCCAGGTGCGCGTGAGGTGTTGGATTGGACAGACCAAGTAGGGATTCGGAACTTTATTTATACTCATAAGGGAGACAATGCTTTTACCATTCTCAGGGATTTGGGTTTGGAGTCCTATTTCACTGAGATTTTAACCAGTCAGAGTGGTTTTGCGCGCAAGCCTAATCCGGAAGCGGCTACCTATCTGTTAGACAAGTATCAGTTGGATTCTGAGAAGACCTATTATATAGGGGATCGGACGCTGGATGTGGAATTTGCCCAGAATAGTGGGATTCAAAGTATCAACTTTTTAGAGTCGTCTTATGAAGGCAATCACAGGATTCAAGAGCTAGCAGATATTACTTACATTTTTGGGGATTGGAAACGATAAGATTGTGTCAGTTTTGTGACAGAGACCTAACAAACTATTTCAAGTAACCGAGTTTGTTACAAGGAATAGACAGTTCTGTTAAATAGGCCCGAGAGGGCTTTTTTTCTGCTTTTTTTGTGTTATGATAGACAGGTACTCATTTGAAAGGAATTTGAAAGAATGAAGAAAAGAATATTATTAGCCTCAACAGTAGCCTTGTCATTTGCCCCAGTATTGGCAACCCAAGCAGAAGAAGTTCTTTGGACTGCACGTAGTGTTGAGCAAATCCAAAACGATTTGACTAAAACGGACAACAAAACAAGTTATACCGTTCAGTATGGTGATACCTTGAGCACCATTGCAGAAGCCTTGGGTGTAGATGTCACAGTTCTTGCGAATTTGAATAAAATCACTAATATGGACTTGATTTTCCCAGAAACTGTTTTGACAACGACTGTCAATGAAGCAGAAGAAGTAACAGAAGTTGAAATCCAAACTCCTCAAGCAGACTCTAGTGAAGAAGTGACAACTGCGACAGCAGATTTGACAACCAATCAAGTGACGGTTGATGATCAAACTGTTCAGGTTGCAGACCTTTCTCAACCGATTGCAGAAGCTCCAAAAGCGGTAGAAACTACAAGTACAAAAGAAGTAGCAACAAGTTCAGAAGTTACAGAGACAGCGACTGCTTCAGAAGAAGTTGCGCCTTCTACAGGAACTTCTGTCCCAGAGGAGCAAACAGCCGAAACAAGCAGTCCAGTTGAAGAAGCAGTTCCTCAGGCAACGACTCCAGCTGAGAAAGATGAAACTCAAGCAAGCCCACAAGCTGTTTCAACAGTGGAAGAAACAACAACTCCAGTAGAAGAAACAGCAACCGAAACAACTGCAACAAGTTTAGAAGAAGCAAAAGAAGTAGCATCATCAAGTGAAGCTACAGAAGCAGTTTCTACTTATCAACCAGAAGAGACGAAAACAGCTTCAGCAACTTACGCGGCTCCAGCTGCGCCCGATTATTCTGGACTTGCGGTAGCGAAATCTGAAAATGCAGGTCTTCAACCACAAACAGCTGCCTTTAAAGAAGAGATTGCCAACTTGTTTGGCATCACATCCTTTAGTGGTTACCGTCCAGGAGACAGTGGAGATCACGGAAAAGGTTTGGCTATCGATTTTATGGTACCAGAAAGCTCAGAACTAGGGGATAAGATTGCGGAATACGCTATTCAAAATATGGCCAGCCGTGGAATTAGTTACATCATTTGGAAACAACGTTTCTATGCTCCATTCGATAGCAAATATGGACCAGCTAATACTTGGAACCCAATGCCAGACCGTGGTAGCGTGACAGAAAACCACTATGACCACGTTCACGTTTCAATGAATGGATAAACCAGACTTGGTAATATCATTTTGACGAATGAGATATAGCTTTCGTGATAGGAAGAGAGTCTCGTTCGTTTTTTGTTTATCAATTTGAATGGGAAGTTACCATTTTGTAATGATTGAAGCATGATTCTTGCAATTTATTTTACTTTATATTATAATTGATTGATCAACTATTGATAAGTCAACAAAAGGAAAGAAGAAATGTTAGAGATTCAAGATTTACTTTATCAACTCCGCTTGTCTGAGCAAGCGAGCACGCAATTGTTTGAAAAAAGACTTGGGATTAGTTTGACACGGTATCAGATTTTATTATTTTTGTTGAAGCATTCCCCTTGTAATCAAATAGCGGTTCAGGAGCGTTTGAAGATTGATCAGGCCGCCTTGACACGACATTTCAAAATTCTGGAAAAGGAAGGTTTGGTGGAGCGTCATCGTAATCCTGAAAATCAGCGAGAAGTGTTGGTAGAGGCTACGAAGTATGCCAAGGAGCAGTTAGTGGTGAATCCCCCTCTGCAACATATCAAGGTTAAGGAAGCGATGGAAAGTATCTTAACAGAGTCTGAAAGAACAGAACTCAGCCGTTTATTAAATAAATTGGTTTTGGGTATTGAAAATATAGAAATTTAAGGAGAAATAGATGTCAATTACTACAATCATTTTAGCAACGATCGTTGCTTTGGAGCATTTTTACATTTTTTATTTGGAAAGTATTGCAACGCAATCAGATGCGACTAGTCGTGTCTTTAACATGGACAAGGAAGAACTGGCTCGTCCGTCAGTAAGTTCATTGTTTAAAAATCAAGGGATTTATAATGCTTTGTTAGGAGTCTTTCTCTTGTATGGAATTTATTTCTCACAGAATTTAGAAATTGTGACTATTTTTGTTTTATTTGTGATTGGCGCTGCGGCTTATGGCTCTCTCACAGCAGATAAGAAAATTATTTTGAAGCAAGGTGGATCAGCTATTTTGTTTTATTCTTTAAATAAACTCAAAAATCAATCCTAGCCTCGCTAGTCCTTTTCACTCCAGAATAAGGGAAATATGTTATACTTGTTTTTAAGAAAAAAGTCTCATTGAATTGGTTTTGAGGAGTTAGAAATGAAAGTATTAGTGACAGGTTTTGAGCCCTTTGGAGGGGAAAAGGTCAATCCAGCTTTGGAGGCCATTAAAGGTTTACCAGCTGAAATCCATGGTGCTGAGGTCCGTTGGTTAGAAGTGCCAACAGTCTTTCACAAATCGGCCCAAGTATTGGAAGAAGAGATGAGTCGTTATCAACCTGACTTTGTCCTTTGTATCGGCCAAGCAGGTGGAAGAACCAGCTTGACACCTGAGCGAGTAGCCATTAATCAAGACGATGCACGCATCCCAGATAATGAAGGTAATCAACCGATTGACCTTCCCATTCGTCCAGACGGTGCCTCGGCCTATTTTAGTAGTTTGCCGATTAAAGCGATGGTTCAAGCTATAAAAAAAGAGGGATTGCCGGCCTCTGTTTCTAATACGGCAGGGACTTTTGTCTGCAATCATTTGATGTATCAGGCCCTCTATTTGGTAGAAAAGAAATTTCCACATGTTAAGGCAGGTTTTATGCATATTCCTTATATGATGGAACAGGTGGTGAATCGACCGACTACCCCAGCTATGAGTTTAGTGGATATTAGGCGAGGGATAGAAGCGGCAATCGGCGCCATTATCGAACATGGAGATCAAGACCTCAAGTTGGTAGGCGGAGAAACTCATTGATAGAAAAAAGCTTGAGGGAAAACCTTCAAGCTTTTGGACGTTTTCGAGCCAATA
This sequence comes from uncultured Streptococcus sp., assembly GCA_963523725.1. Taxonomy (GTDB): domain Bacteria; phylum Bacillota; class Bacilli; order Lactobacillales; family Streptococcaceae; genus Streptococcus. Next base: position 771 of record CAURES010000062.1, on the reverse strand, counting down.
CTGCTCGGTAAAAAATCATTTTATTGATTTGAATGTAGGGTAGGAGTGAGAAACTAGCAATTCCAAAGGTAATCCAATTGAGGAAGTACCAAGGAAGGAGTTGTAAGTCTAGGATAAAGCGCTGAAATTTATAGCCTTTCATCAGGAAACGGCTGGTTTTAAGGATTTGTCCTGGTTTGGCTTGTCCTAAATCTAGGGTGTCACAGAGGAGAAATTCTACCTGCGAATAGGCATAGTATTGTGGAATATAGAGACTATTTCCGACAATCATCAAGAGTATACTTGCTAGAAAGTAAAGACCAAAGGTCATGAGGAAACGCTCGGTTTCAATTGACGTGAGATCCAGATTGGGAAACTCAGGGTGAAGGACAACGAATTTCTTTGCTAGAAAGCTACTGTAAAAAAGAAAGTAAATTCCAAGCAAACTAGGAATGCTCCATAAGAAGAGATAGAAACGTTTGAGGAGAAGAGTCAAAAAGGTTTGTGAAAAGTGCTCTTCGTTAAAGAGAGTAAGACTATTTTTGACGGATAGTTCTGTATCTGGATTCTTGATGAGTTTTAGGGTTGTATAGACTGAACTGGTTAGAAGAATAGCTCCGATAAAGGAGACTAATAGTGGAAAAAGATAGGCTTGGAATACATGACCAAGCACGCTTAAAAAGGATTGATCTAAAATAGACTCGTTGATACGCTCTAAGGGATTGAGGAAGCCAGACAAGATGACCAGCATGCTAGGTAAGAGATAGACGAGAAAGAGGCGGGGATTTTCAG
>CAURES010000061.1:0-8989 GCA_963523725.1 uncultured Streptococcus sp. | reverse complement strand
ACGAGCTTCATGCTTTCCTGCTGATATTTCGCACAAAATCCATTCTACCATGAATAGCTGGATTTGTAAAGGGGTTTTAAGCTTTATTTTCACTGCCAGAGAGGTTGAGAAGGAGGGTAAAGGTGCTTCCTAGACCGTACTGGCTGGTAACTGTGATTTCTCCACCCAATTGATGGGCCAATTCACGCGCAATCGCAAGCCCTAAGCCATGACCACCTGTTTTCATGTTACGCGAAGTTTCGACACGATAAAGGCGTTTGAAAATATTCTCCAAATCCTCTGGGGCAATCCCCTGCCCCTCATCGGTCACACTGATTGAAAGCTGGTTATTTTCCAGCTTAGCCACCACTTCCAGCTTGGTTCCTGGAGCTGAGTATTTAAAAGCGTTATTGACCAGATTCACCAAGATACGAGAAAGTTTGGCATAATCTCCCTCAATCCGGGCAGACTCTGGAATTACCTGCAAATGGACATCTCGCTCTTCCTGCTCAATCAAGAACTGAAATTCACTCATGCACTCAATCAAGAGCTGATCCAGAAAAATGCTGTCCTTGCTGGTCGTTTCCACCTGATTTCTAGCTGTATTTAGGGTCAAAAAATTCAACTCCTCAACCAGTTTATTGAGTCTTTCCGTCTGGCGCCCAATGGTTGCTAGATAATGAGTTTGCTCCGACTCCTTGATAACTCCATCTAAAATCCCTTCTACCGTCGCTTGAATCGAAGTAATGGGGGTCTTGATATCATGCGATAGCTGGGCAATCATCAAGCCCTTTTCTCGTTCGCTTTCTTCCAAGGAATCAAAAGTAGCTTGCAAATCATGGGACATTTCATTAAAAGCTTGGCCTAATTGTTGAAATTCTACAGGACCTTGAACCTCTAGATTTGATGGAAAGTCCTTGTCCGCTACCCGCTTGGCATGTTCCTTGAGTTTGCCCAATGAAGTAAAGACCGGCGATAGGAGAAAGAGACTAATCCCAGCACCGACAAAACTAGCCACGAGAGTCATACCCACTAGGAAATAAATTTCTCTTTCTTCAATTAGCATGCGCTGGATGGCCCAAAAAACCACGATAATCGTTAGGAGTGTTGAAATGATATACCCCACTAAAATATAACTTTTTAATTTCATTAACTACCTCGTGCTTTCTCAATTTTGTAGCCCAAGCCCCAGACGGTTTTGATGGTCGGTGTTTCTGAACTAGCATGTTTAGCCAACTCCTGTCGAAGAGCATGAATATGAACATTCAAGGTATTGGTATCATCCACATAGTCTTCTTGCCAGACCTTTTCATAGAGGTCTGTCTTAGAGAAAACCCGCTCTGGATTGCTGGCTAAAAGCCATAGAAGTTCGAAGGATTTGACTGTCAAATCAAGCGCCACATCTCCGACTTGGACCTCATGGCTACCGTGATTCATCCGTAAATCCCCGAGACTGACGACTTCTGTCTCACCTCCACGATGAAGGCGACGCAAGATATTGTGGACACGCAAAACCAGCTCACGAGGGCTAAAGGGCTTGGCAATAAAGTCATCTGCCCCTAAGCTCAGGCCATAAATCTTGTCCTGCTCACTGGTCTTAGCCGTGATAAAGAGAAAAGGCTGATCTGGAGATTGATACTGAACCTCACTAATCAAGTCATAACCATCCATCCGAGGCATCATGATATCTGTAATAATCAAATCAATCGCTTTTCGCTTGAAGATTTCCAAGGCCTCTACTCCATCATGGGCCACCAAAACCTGATATCCTGCCTGAACCAGATAACGTTGATGAATATCTGTGATTTCTACCTCGTCGTCAACGAGTAAAATTGTCTTTCCCATCTGTCTCTCCTTTGAAAAAAACAGTGCTATACCACAATAGTATAACACTATTTTAATCGCTTTACGAACATTCTAATCGATATCTGGATTTTTCAAATCCTAGATAGAAAGTCTGTAGCTAGACTAGTCATTTTCCTCTTTTTTAGCTTTCAAACCGAGACCACCTAACAGTCCTGCTAAGGTGAGTCCAAAGAATCCAAGAGTAGCCATTGATGTTTGGGCTTCACCAGTATATGGAAGCATGTCTTTTTGGTCTTTCATTTGAGCAGCCATCATTGGACTTGATACCTTGTTATTAGATGCCATCTTGCCTTCATCAGACATTTTGCTTGAGGCTGCTGGAGCTTGATCTTGTTTCATGCTTGGTGTTGCCATAGGCTGGCTAGCATTCATGTTTTTGTCCTGCTCTTTGTTAGGCATCATCTTATCCTGACTAGCAGCTGGCATTTGAGATTTCATCTCATCTTGATGAGCACTTGGCATTTGAGCGTTCATCTTAGACGCATCTTGATGACTATTCATCATTGGAGCCGGCATAGCTGAACCATTAGAAGATGGGACGAAACCTGACTGCATCGGAATCAGAGACTGATGTCCATTCAAGTTCACTGTCAAATCCTTAGTCGCTACGAGGTTGCTCAAATCCGCCTTGCCATCTTTGGCACCGTACACCTTGATGGTAGCTTTATAACTTTGAGTGCCGTTTTGTTTCAAGAAATCAAGAAGCTCTTTATCTGATTTACCTTGAGTACCTGCCAAGTCCACTTCGTAGAAGTAGAGGCCTTTTCCCAATTTCTCTACTGGTGGAAGGGCGGGATTTTTAGCTGAACCATTGTCTGACCATGGAGCCTTGTCAGAAGCTTTCAAGATAAGGCGAGTCAACATACCGTCACCTGCGAAGAATTCGTATGGAATGACTTGGTTGACACCGGCTGTGAATGGACCTGGGAAGTTGGCTTTATCCAAGTAAGTGGCTGGAACGTCTACTGTGTCTTTGGTGTTGTCAGCCACGCCTTTTTGCACTTCAGCTGGAGTAGTTAAGCCATTCAAATTGACATCCAAATCCTTAGTCGCTACAAGATTGCTCAAGTCTGCCTTGCCGTCTTTCGCACCGTACACTTTGATAGTTGCCTTGTAACTTTGAGTGCCATTTTGTTTCAACAAGTCTAACAAATCTTTGTCTGATTTGCCTTGTGTGCCGGCCAAGTCCACTTCATAGAAGTAAAGGCCTTTGCCCAATTTTTCTACTGGTGGGAGAGCTGGGTTCTTAGCCGAACCATTGTCTGACCATGGAGCCTTGTCAGAAGCTTTCAAAATCAAACGAGTTAACATACCGTCTCCGGCGAAGAATTCGTATGGAATGACTTGGTTGACACCAGCTGTGAATGGGCCTGGGAAGTTGGCTTTATCCAAGTAAGTGGCTGGGACGTCTACTGTGTCTTTAGTATTGTCGGCCACGCCTTTTTGAACTTCAGCTGGAGTAGTCAAGCCATTCAAGTTGACATCCAAATCCTTAGTCGCTACAAGGTTGCTCAAATCAGCCTTGCCGTCTTTTGCACCGTACACCTTGATAGTTGCCTTGTAACTTTGAGTACCATTTTGTTTCAAGAGGTCAAGCAAATCTTTGTCTGATTTACCTTGAGTTCCTGCCAAATCTACTTCGTAGAAGTAGAGACCTTTGCCCAATTTTTCTACTGGTGGAAGAGCTGGATTTTTAGCTGAACCATTGTCTGACCATGGAGCCTTGTCGGATGCTTTCAAGATAAGACGAGTCAACATACCGTCACCAGCGAAGAACTCGTACGGGATAACTTGATTCACACCAGCTGTGAATGGGCCAGGGAAGTTGGCTTTATCAAGGTAGCTAGCCGGAACATCCACTGTGTCTTTAGTATTGTCGGCCACGCCTTTTTGCACTTCAGCTGGAGTAGTTAAGCCATTCAAATTGACATCCAAATCCTTAGTCGCTACGAGATTAGTCAAATCGGCCTTGCCGTCTTTGGCACCGTACACTTTGATGGTAGCTTTATAGCTTTGAGTGCCGTTTTGTTTCAAGAGGTCTAGAAGTTCTTTGTCAGATTTGCCTTGGGTACCAGCCAAATCTACTTCATAGAAGTAGAGTCCTTTGCCCAATTTTTCTACTGGTGGAAGAGCAGGATTTTTAGCTGATCCGTTGTCTGACCATGGGGCTTTATCTGATACTTTCAAGATAAGGCGAGTTAACATACCGTCACCGGCGAAGAATTCATATGGAATAACTTGGTTGACACCGGCTGTGAATGGGCCTGGGAAGTTGGCCTTGTCCAAGTAAGTAGCTGGAACATCTACTGTGTCTTTAGTATTGTCAGCCACGCCTTTTTGCACTTCAGCTGGAGTAGTTAAGCCATTCAAGTTGACATCCAAATCCTTAGTCGCTACGATATTAGTCAAATCAGCCTTGCCATCTTTGGCACCGTACACCTTGATAGTTGCCTTGTAACTTTGAGTGCCATTTTGTTTCAAAAGGTCTAGAAGCTCTTTATCAGATTTACCTTGGGTACCTGCCAAGTCCACTTCATAGAAGTAGAGACCTTTGCCCAATTTTTCTACTGGTGGAAGAGCGGGGTTTTTAGCTGAACCATTGTCTGACCATGGGGCCTTGTCAGATGCTTTCAAGATAAGGCGGGTTAACATACCGTCACCAGCGAAGAATTCATATGGAATAACTTGGTTGACGCCGGCTGTGAATGGACCTGGGAAATTGGCTTTATCCAAGTAAGTAGCTGGAACATCTACTGTGTCTTTAGTATTGTCGGCCACACCCTTTTGCACCTCAGCTGGGGTAGTTGCTGGTTGAACTTCATTTGCTTCACGGTCTTGTCCAGGAACTGTAGGAGCAGGATTTGTCGCAGGTTTAACCGCATCTTCTGTTTCTTTCTTAGATTCTGGTTTTGCTTGAACTTCTTCTTTTGGCGCTACCACTTGGTCTTTATCAGCTACATTCACTTTTTCTGGAGAGCTTGTAGCATCCAAGCTTGCTTTAGGTGTTGAGTCTACCTGTTCTGAAGGGAGAGCTGTATCGACTGCTTCTTTGAGAAGTTCTACTGGTAAGTCGCTCTTTTCACCCACCGAAGCAGCGTCTGGTACGACTTGAGCAGGGGTTGGATTGAGCCCATCGGCACGTACAGAACTTGGTTGACCAACTAGGACAAAAAAACCACTGGCTACAACAACTGAGGCAACCCCGACACTAAGACGGCGAATAGACCAACGAGTATATCTTTGATTTGGATTGAATTTCATAGGATTCTCCTTAGAGTTTTTCTTTATTTGATGACTCTAGTATAATCTCCTAAAATTAAAAAGGATTAAGAAAAAGTTAAAATTTTTCTTAAATCCCTCTTATAAAATACTTATATTAATTAAATCCATAAACAGACTTGGTGATTTGATAGACGACATTGGAAAGTTTGCGAGCTGGCAAGACTGAATGTTTTGTCAAACGGCTCAACATAGTCTTACGAATAGCCTGAAAGACCTCTGGATTTTCCTGCTGAATATAGGTCCACAGCTCCCGTTTTTTTGCCAGATGCTCTGCTGTGCCTGCTCGATTGAGCAGGGCACTGGAAATCACCGTCGTAATCTCAATATGATTCAACAGATATTCTCGCATTTTGGGGTGGCTTACTTTAGATAAATCAAGCTGGTCTACCAAGAGTCGATTGACCTTGAGTTGCTGGTCAATGCGCTTAATCATCACTTGCTCATTGACAGACTGGTCCTCACGCCCAATCAAATAACGATAGAAATCGACAGGCAGATAGTACATGGTCTTGACCTGCTGAAGGGGGGTAAAGACAAAGAGATTATCGACATAAAAAGTATGCTCAGGCAATTGGAACTGGCTCGCTCGCAACAAATCTGTCCGGTAAATCAGCGAGTGCATCATGATATACTGGCCTTTTGAGAAATTTCCGACCTGATCCCAGCCAAAAATCTGCTGGACAGGCAAGACTGACTCGTAACTCATACTCTTCTTACGAGACTGACCTTCCTTTTCATAGACAAAATTAGTCACAAAGGCATCAACTTCCTGCCCCTCACTCTCTAGTTCCTGCAAGGTTTCAAGAATTTTCAGGTAAGCACGAGGATCCACCCAGTCATCACTATCAACCACTTTAAAATAGCGCCCAGAAGCCTCCGCTAAGCCGCGGTTGACGGCACCGCCATGGCCCTTATTTTCCTGATAAATGGCTCTGACAATGTTAGGATACTTGCTGGCTAAACGCTCAGCGATTTCCTGAGTCTGGTCCTGAGACCCATCATTGATAATCAAAATCTCAACTTGCTCACCACCAATCACTAGCGACTCCACACAGTAATGAAGATAGGCAGCGGCATTGTAGCTAGGGATGGCGATAGACAATAACTTCATAATCTACTCCTTTAGGGGACTGATTTTTTCTTACTCTCTTGTCACTTCTTTCTATTCTACCATAAAGTCCAGTTTTTGAAGAACTTTTACTAGAATACAAGGGTTGCTATCTCTATTTGCTATTTTGAACATCAAAAAAGAGGGGATTCCCCTCCTTACGAATTTAATTCTGCCAAGTCATCTAGATACTGGTTGTTAATGACCGCCAAGATATAGGCATCTGCCTTCAAGAGGTCATTAGGGCCAAACTGGACATCCAGTGGTGAATTTTCTTGTTCACGAAATCCTAGGACATTGAGGTTGTATTTGCCACGTAGATCCAGCTGGCTCAGGCTTTGACCTGCCCAAACACTCGGAATTTTCATCTCTACGATAGACACATTTTTATCCAGCTGAAAGACATCAACATTGTTATGAAAGAGAATGGTCTGCGCTAGAGACTGCCCCATTTCATACTCAGGTGAAATCACCGAGTCAGCACCGATTTTTTCTAGCACCTTCTTAGCTGTCTGGCTTTTGACCTTGGCAATAACCCTTGGTACCCCTAAACTCTTACAATGCATAACTGCAAGCACACTCGACTCCAGATTTTCCCCTGTTGCCACTACAACCGTATCACAGGTATCAATTCCTGCGGTTCTAAGGAGTTCCTCGTCTGTAATATCGCCAACAACTCCACGCGCCAAAACTGGCTCAAATTGATTGATGTGCTCTGCGTGGTCATCAATGGCAATGATATTCATATCTTGCTTGGCGAGGGCCGTCAGGACACTACTACCAAAAATTCCCAAGCCTAAAATTCCAATCGTACGATCTGACATCATTCTTCCTTTCTTATCCAATACTAATATCTGCTTTCATATACTGAATCAAATCTTTCTTATCAGGCTGGTAATCCGCTAGACTAACCAGCAAGGTCAAGGGACCGATACGGCCAATAAACATGAGCACCATGACAATGCTGAGGGCTAGCTTGCCCAATTCTGGCGTCAGATTTGCCGTTACCCCAACTGTCGCAAGGGCGGAAATAGTCTCAAACATGAGGTAAATAAATCGCGGTGTTCCTTCTGCTGTAATTCCCAACAACATCAAGCCCAACAAGAAGGTCATCAAAAAGATAATGAAGACACTAAAAGATTTTTGGACTGTTCGAGTCTCAATGGTTCTCTGCGCAACATTAGCATGAGGTAAGCCCAGCAATTCACTACGCGCAAAAACCAACAAGACAAAGAAAGTCGTAATCTTGAGCCCCCCAGCCGTCCCTCCAGGTGCCCCTCCGAGAAACATCTGTAAGATATAGATAAACAAGGTCACAGGCCGAGCTTGAGTGTAGTCAATAGAAGCAAAGCCAGCTGTTCTCATGCTGACGGTTTGGAAAAAGCTAACCAGCACTTTCTCTGGAACACTGAGATTGCCAATGGTTCCAGGATTGTGCCACTCCGTAAAGAGTGTAGATACTGTCCCAAACAGCAAAATCCCTGCAGTCAAGAAGAGCACCAGCTTGGTGTGGAAACGAAGACGACGTTTTTTCTTCTTGTCAAACTGGGTTGCCAAGTCAAACCAAACCATAAAGCCAAGACCTCCTGTGATAATCAAACCAGCAATGACCAGATTAATCAAGGGATCCGTCTGAAAAGCCACTAAACTGCTACTGCCGAAATTATCAAAACCAGCATTACAAAAGGCTGAAATGGCTAAAAAGATGGAGGTGAAAATGCCTCGTCCCCAGCCGAACTCAGGAATAAAACGAAAACTTAGCAGGAAGGCACCCAAGCCCTCCACCAGAAAAGTCGTCAAAAAGATGGAGCGCATAAAAGACTTCAAAGACTTACTTTCCCCATAACTAAAACTCTCCTGAATGGTTTCACGACTACGCAGACTAAGCTTTTGCTTGCCTTGGATATAAAAAATCCCGATAAAGGTCATGAGCCCCAGACCACCAATCTGTATCAAGAGCATACAAATCAACTGCCCCCAGACATTATAGGTGGTAGCTACCGGTTGCGTAGAAAGGCCGGTTACACAGACCATAGACACCGTCGTAAAAAGATGGTCAAAATAAGTGGCCTGAGAACCACTTGCCTGAACAAAAGGCAAACTCAAAAGAAGAGAGCCTATAAAAATAACTCCAGCGAAACTCAGAAAAATTCGACGAGCGGGCGAAAGTCCACCCAAGGCCCTTTCAATTTTTTTAACAAATAATTTGAATAACATACATCCATTGTACCATAAAAAGTAGGAGAGTAGCTATATCTGAAAGGCTATCTCAAGGCAGAGTTCCAAGGCCTTCTCGAAAGCTTCTGAACCCCAGTCACGACTATCGTACTGGTCCAAGTCTGCTAAGGAATCAGCTGTAAACAACAACTCTCCCCAGAGAACCCCACGCAGCTGGGCTACTGCCGCAAGCGCAGAACACTCCATCTCCACAACAGCACAGCCTTCTTCCTTGCGATAAGACACCTTTTCAGCCGTTTCTCGGTAAAAACCGTCTGTGGACCAGGTCATGACTTCTTCATAGGGAATCCCTCTGACTTCCAAAACTCGCTCAATAGCAGCAATAGCCTCTGGCTGAATTTCCATATAACGAGAAGCTGCCACATAGTGATAACTAGCCCCTTCATCTCGCAGAGCACGAACAGGGACTAAAAAGGCATTTTCTTCTATATCAGCTAGCACACCACAGGTTCCAGTGGAAATAATCTGCTCCACACCATAGCCAATCAACCAATCCATAAACTGGGCTGCTGGAGC
>CAURES010000060.1:0-9092 GCA_963523725.1 uncultured Streptococcus sp. | reverse complement strand
TCATCCGCTCGTTGAAGATTTCCCAGAACTTGGTCATATCACCTTCAGACTCGAGAGCAATACGAGGCAGATTAACCGTCACAACACCTAGATTCATCCGACCTGAATTAACTTCTACACCATTCTCATCCTTCCATCCTTGAAGGAAAGAACGGCAGCCCATAGGAACCTTGAAAGAACCTGTCAAGTCAACAATCTTATTATATGACAAAACATCTGGGTACATCCGCTTGGTTGCACACTCGAGGGCCAACTGCTTAATATCGTAGTTGGGTGTCCCTTCCTCCAAGTTAAGGCCTCTTTTAAGCGTGAAAATAAGTTTAGGAAAGATAGCCGTACGATGTTCTGAACCAAGACCCTTTATCCGAATACTCAAAATAGCTTTTTGAATTTCACGTTCAAAACGACTAGTTCCTAGACCAAAGCCTAGCGAAGTAAAAGGCGTTTGTCCATTTGAAGTGAAGAGAGTATTGATTTCATACTCGAGAGATTGCATGGCATCATAGATGTCCTTTTGCGTTTTCTTCCAAGCGTAATCTTCCCGTTTGTCAGGTAAGACCCATTCTTCCGCATCCTTGAGGTGTTTTTGGTAATTCTTCTCTGCATAAGGCGCCAAGACTTCATCGATACGGTCAGCTGAACAGCCACCGTACTGGCTAGAAGCAACGTTGGCGATGATTTGGGAAATCTGAGCTGTCGCAGTCTGAATAGACTTGGGACTTTCTACCTCTGCATTTCCAATCTTAAAACCATTTTCCAACATACCTTTAAAATCAATCAAACAGCAATTGGTCATAGGTGTATAGGGACTGTAGTCCAAATCGTGATAGTGGATATCCCCTTTTTGGTGGGCATTGGCTACGTGCTTAGGAAGCATTTGCAGTCCGATTGATTTTCCAACGATGCCCGCTGTCAAATCACGCTGGGTATTAAAGACATCGCTGTCTTTATTAGCATTTTCATTGACAACTGCCTGATCTTTATTGAGAAGCTTATGGATACTAAAGTTAATATCTGTCGCTTTTGAGCGCTCAAAATCCCTTTGTGTCCGATAAGTAATATACTCCTCAGCTAGGGCATATTCTTTTGCTTCAAGGAGTTCATGTTCTACGATATTTTGAATTTCGTAAATCTTAACCCCCTGTGGAAAGCGACTATGAATTTCTGTGACAATTCGCTCAGTCAGAGCATTGAGGCGTTTTTCAACCAAGGGTGTCACATCCATAACCTTGTCTGCCGCCTTGTGGAGAGCCTTGTCAATCTTGTCCACATCAAATACAACACGTCTCCCATCTCGTTTCTCGACGAAGAGAGTTGGCAAAATTGTAATTTTTTCTTCTAGTGCAATCATATGCATGCTCTTTTCTAAAATGTTCTTTCTAAAAAGTATTATACCACTCTAAAAAGAAAAATCAATATCTTGTGTTAAAAATCCTAAAATTTTTAAAAATACACAAGATATTGATTTAGTTATTTGATTTTATAGACTTTGAATTCTGAGTAATCTGTCTTTACTGGTTGGTAATTTTCTTTCAAAATTGTTTCCACTTCAGACCAGACTGCTACCTTATCGTTCACCACAATCACCTTGGGTTGTTTTTCTTTCAAATCATTGAGTAGCTTATTCCGATTTTCCTCAGTTGCTGTATAGTGCATCGGGGACAAAATAGCCGATGGCGACAAGCGCTCACTCTTACGATAAAGAGTTGCAGTATCATCCCATGCATAGATAACATCTTCCGTACTTGTCTCCTCTTTCACAAAATCAGCAAGACGATCGCGTTCTTGATAAGGTACTGGATAAAGGACAAACCTCATCAAAAAAGGAACAGCCAAAAGATATAACAAAGTTAAAATCGGTAAGTAAAGATTCCCCTTAGTATAGCGATGCCAGAGACTAACAGGCTCTTCTCTGCGTCTTCTTCTAACGCTACGACCACTCTGTTGCCCCTTGATATTGGATACTAAAAGCAGAAGAAAGACAGGGAAAATGAGCATCAAACGGGATGCATGTAGAGGATCCTGTGTAAAGAAAATCACTACCAAACCTAAAATTAGGAACAAACTCGCAGGCACTGAGATGACATATAGTTTAGAGGATTTAGATTGAAAGAGACCTAAAAAGACAAAAACCAAAACTCCCATGCCAAGAGCCAACAACCCATAAAACAAAACATTTTCTAACAATGCCGAAACAGAAACCAAACGAATGGAATGAATTGGATACAAAATTCCACTAATCGCATCCTCAAAACTTCCTGTTGCAACACTATAGTAGGCAGTTGGATAAAAGACAAGTGAGAAACCTAAAGCCACTGCAAGAAACTGATAAAATCCATGTGCAAAACGTCTATGACCAAGGTTAAAGACCAACAAGCCTAAACTCACTACAGCAATAAACAGGAGCGATGCCAAGGGAGCAAAGAAAAATCCACCCGCCAAAGCCAGCCCAATCCGTACAAATCCCTTATCATGGCTTGGATTGCTTAGATAAGCCGCAACTAAACTAAAGGCCGCGAATAAGAAAGGAAGCGCTAAAAGAGTCGCATAGCCTCCACCAAAAGCAAGACCTGTAACTAGCATATAAAAAATAGTCACCACTTGTCCAGCTTGGTCTCCTTGCTCTGTCAAGGTGTTTGCCGATCGAAAGAGGAAAAATCCGCCTGCTACCAAGGCTAACCACTCAAAAATGGCAAAGAAAAATCCGCCCTGAGTCACGTAAGTCAGCAAATAATAAAGCAAACCTTGACTTCCATAATAGTCGCTGTAAATCTTCCCTGTCTGATGAAGAGCCCAACCTGCATAAAAATCCTGCACTTCCTGTGCACTCATTAAATCGAGTAATAGCGGTACTCCTAGAGTTATCCCCGTTACAAGCGTACTCCATAGTAAAATTTTTACCAAAGGAAGACGACTTGATTCACGATGATGCGATTCTTGTTCGATTTGGTATTCTAGAGGTTCACGATTCTCCTGATGAACTTCTTCTACTCTACCATACACACTCATATCGTTTCTCCTATTTAATTTATCTGTCTTAGTATATCAAAAAGTCCTAGGATTGTCAGCTTGCGATGGCTGTTTGAGTGATTTTTTGCATAGTTTCACAAAGGTTTCAATCTCCTTAAAGCGATGTAAATGTGTCTGTTTAAATGACATGATATAGTTCAATTCTTTCTGGGTCAGCATCTTTCCTCCTACATCTTCTTATTCGTAAAAGGCAAGAAAAATAGGACTGGTTTGTGTCCTAAGTCCTAGATTTCTTATAAGATAGGGGCGAATAACTGGGCAATTTCCTTAATCAATTTTTGATACCAGCTATTTTTTATCGTATGAGGGAAAATTTCTTGCGATGCTGAAAAAATCTCTTGAAAATCTTTTTGAATCTCTGTGATTGATTCCGTTTTATATAGCAAGACTGCATTTTCATAGTGGTGAAGCAAACTTCTGTAATCTAAGTTAATGGTTCCAACTGCAGCAAAGTCCTTATCCACTAAGATTTGTTTACTGTGGATAAAGCCTGGACTATACTCAAAAATCCTTACTCCTGCTGACAACAAATCCGGATAGGCCCCTCTTGTGATGAGTTGGATTAATTTCTTATCTGGAATGAAAGGAGTCACGATGCGGACATCGACACCCCTCATGGCCGCATTTTTAATACTCTCTGTTAAGTCATAGTCAATAATCAAATAGGGCGTTGTAATATAGACTGAATCAGTGGCCTGATTAATCAAACTTTGATAGACTTTTTTCCCTACCTGGGTACGGAAGATGGGCTTAGGTCCACTACCGTAAGGAATGCAGAGCCCTTGGCCAGAACAAGGCTGATTTTCCAAGTGATACTGGTCAAAATCGCTGATTTCCCCACGATTGATATACCAAGTCATCAAAAAGAGACGGGTTAGAGCCTTGACACCAGGGCCATCTAAGCGAATCCCACTGTCCTTCCAGTAGCCAAAACGTTCTACATGGTTGATGTACTCATCAGCTAAGTTAACACCTCCTGTATAGGCTACCTGACCATCTATGACAAGGATTTTCCGATGGTCCCGATTGTTGTAAGCCACCGTCAAGCGAGGAACCACCTTGTTAAATTTATGGGCTTCAATTCCTCGACTACGAAGCTGAATAGTATAGTCTCCAGGTAAAGTCGCCATACAGCCGATATCATCATAGAGCATCTTGATCTCTACACCCTGAGCTGCCTTTTGCTCTAGTATTTCTAGTATGCTATTCCACATCAAACCTTCTTCGACAATATAATACTCTAGAAAGATAAACTTTTCAGCTTTCTTGAGGTCTTCCAACATATATTGCCACATGCTTTCACCCGAAGAAAAGAATTGTGAGTCTGTTCGATCATAGACATCGGCGTTACTATCCATACTTAACAAAGATTTGATAACTCCGTAAGCCGCCTTATCATCTTCCTTCAATTTCTGGCGGAGAGCTTTACTGTTATCCTCCCGAAAATGCATAGAACCAAGTTTGTCCAACTGCTTGATTTCTTTTTTGGATAATCGTCTTTCACCAAACATCAGATAGAGCAAGGGGCCAATGACAGGAACAAAAGTCACCACTAACCACATCACTTTGCTTTCAGGCGCCATGGAACGATTGACAATTGCGACAATAGTCGCCATACTCATAAAGATTAAGAGAATAACCCAAAGAATAGGGGCCATACGCCCTAAATAGAGAAAGAGACCAAAAACAAGAAAAAGTTCAAGTAGCATAATCGAAAGACTAAAGCCATACTTGGACATCAATAATTGAAATTTTCTATATTTCATATCCCCTCCTTGATAGTTTGAATGCTAAAAACAGGTAATTAATACTAGTATAACTCAGGTATTCGGTAGAAGGCAAGTATTTATAATCATTTTTCTGAGCAAAAGCAAAAGAGACCGAAATTTCCAGTCTCCTCCTAGTCTATTTTGATAAAACGATGCGATCAAACGCTTCTCTATCCATATCATCAATAATCATCTGACTGCCATTGATTGCATAAATCTTGACATCATCTCCAATAATCATGCGTTGATTGGCTGCATCGAAGCTGACCTGCTTGATTTCTTGTTCCCCGTCAGTTTCAACCTGTGTCTAGGTACCAGTTGTTCCAGTTACCACTAAAGTGATACGGTCTCCTTCGTCCTGACCGGTATAAGTCCCATCAATATTAGTTGGTTGAGCCTCAGGCGCATTCTGTGAAGAACTTGTCGTTGCCCGGTTTGTATTTTCTGTGGAAGATGAAGCAGCAGATTGTGATTGCGGTTGAGCTGCTGGTTGTTGAACCTGTTGAACTCTTTGTGAACATGCTACTAAGAGACTAAGACTTGCTAGAGAGGTCAATTTATCTGCTCATGCTCCTGTAGGTGACTCCGTACTTCTGAGATAAAATAGAGAGACCCAGTAATGAACAACAAGTCCTGCGCGTCTGCCCTTGCTTCAAAACTGCTGATAAGTTCTCGGTAAGAAGGAATCACATCGTAACCTATTACATCTGTCTCCTCCAGAGCCCCTTGATAGTCAAAGCCGGTCACCTTGAGTTCCACCTGAGGTAAATTTTCAGTCAGATAACCCAACATCCCTTGATAATCCTTCCGTTTCAAGGCTCCAAATAGGATTTGAGGACGATAACCTTCCTGCTCTTTTTCTTTGATAAACTCCACCAGGCGAGTCAAGGCAGGAAGATTATGAGCACCGTCCAAGTAAATCTGAGGACAAATACGCTCCAAACGCCCAGCCCAATGAGTCTGTTTCAAGGCCTGTCTTACAACCTGCTCATCAACAACTTCCTTTCCTTCTCTCATAAAGAGAAGAAATGCTTGCAATGCCAAGGCGGCATTCTCCTGCTGATAGGCTCCTTCCAATCCTATTTTCAGCTGTGGAAAATTCCCCAAAGAACTTGAAAAACCGCCATTCAGCATTGAAAAATCTTTACCTGCCTGATAAAGGTCAACAGCTAAAAATCCTGCTTTTTTCTGACAGACAAGCCTAGCTTCTGGAGGCAATTTCGCAATCACTGCCTTCTTACCAGCCTTAAAAATACCAGCTTTCTGCTCTGCAATTGCTGCTATACTGTCACCCAGAGTCTCCTGATGATCAAGTCCGATGGAGGTGATGATAGCAATCTCTCCGGTTACCACATTGGTCGTATCAAGTAAGCCACCAATTCCCACTTCTAGTAAAACCAAATCCACCGCTTGCTCCCTAAAGTAGAGAAAAGCAATCAAGGTCAGCAATTCAAAAAAGGACAACTGATCATGGGTTTGCAGAAGCGTTTTCTCCATCTCCTTGACCTGATTAGCCAAACGGATGAAGTCTGCATCAGCTATTGGTTGCCCGTTAATGCAGATTCGATCATTGATAGAGACGATATGAGGGGAGGTAAAGGTCGCAACTTTTTTGCCATGCCCCATAAATAACTCCCTCATAAAAGCAATGGTAGATCCTTTTCCATTAGTTCCTGTTACGTGGATAATAGGATAAGACTTCTCGGGATTCCCCAACAAATCCACCGCTTGCTGTATTCGGCCCAAACCTGATCGAAAATTCAAACCAATCCGACTATGAAGCCATTCTTCTACTTCAAACATATACATCTCCTTAATTACAGGTTCAATCAACTGCCTCAATAAAGTCTCATAACTAACAAAAACGAGGCCAGGATTTTCGTCCCGACCTCTTACCTGGTTAGCTAATCACTAGCAACTATGAATATTAACTTGGGCTAAAAACATCCACTGGATGTTCCAACTCTTCCAATTTCTAGGAGTTGGAGTGATACAGTCTCCCAGACTTACCAGCTCTATCTTATTTCAAGGAGCTGGGCTAAAAACGTCCCCCGGACTTACCAGTTCTCTCTTATTTTAAGGAACTGGGGTAAAAATGTTCACTGAACATTTTTACTCCTCCATAAAACTATTGAAGACTTCTTCAATCATGTTCCATTCGTCTTCTGAGTCTTCTGGGATTGGTTGCAATTCGCCTTCTGTTCCATCTTCGTTTTCGATGAATGAGTAAGCTTGAATTTCAACTTGTCCGTCTTCGTCTTCTTCTGCGTTAACTGGTACTAGAAGAACATAGTTTTTACCAAATTCTTCTTTTCCGTCAATGGTCAAAAGGATTTCAAACAAGGTTTCATTTCCTTGCTCATCTACTAGTGTAATTAATTCACGTTCTTCGTGGTCGTGGTTATGATCGTGTGACATAGCCTCTCCTTTATATTAAAATTTTCTATCTAAATAATTTTGTAAAATCAGCTGAGCTGCTAACTTATCAATGACTTTCTTACGCTTATTGCGACTGATATCTGCTTGTTCAATCAACATGCGCTCAGCGGCAACTGTTGTCAAGCGTTCATCCTGATAGTCTACTGGTAAACCAAAAAGCTCTTCTAGCTTTGCTCCGTATGCTTGACTAGCTTCCACGCGCGGTCCGCTTGTATTGTTCATGTTTTTAGGCAAGCCCACTACAAATCGTTCCACCTTGTAAGTATCAACCAACTCCTTAACGCGGTCAAAACCAAATTGGCCTTGCTCCTCATTGATTTGGATGATTTCAAGCCCTTGAGCTGTAAAACCGAGCGGATCGCTAATCGCCACCCCTACCGTTTTTGAACCGACGTCCAATCCCATAATTCTCATAGGTTATAGATCGACTCCTTGTCCTTTAAGGTAGTAGCGGACCAATTCCTCAACGATTTCATCACGCTCATACTTACGGATTTGATTTCGTGCATTATTATAACGAGGAACGTAGGCAGGGTCTCCACTCAATACGTAACCTACGATTTGGTTAATTGGGTTGTAGCCCTTATCGTTCAACGAAGCATAGACATCAGTCAAAGTTTCGCTAATTTCTTTTTTATTGGAATCGTCCAATTTAAAACGTACTGTTTCTTCAGTAAATCCCATTCTAACACCCTCTTTCCTTAGAATAGTACCATTATAGCATAATTCCTTACGTTCTACAATTCAGGCAGTCTATTTATTTGGATTTTCTACTGTTCTGTCGCACCATTTGCCAATCTGTCTGAAATATATTTGCTTGGTTCATTTTTCAACAGATTTTCTAAACCAATGTTCTTCAAATATTCTAACTGAGAAGCCTTCTTGACATCCAAAACTTGAAAATCAAAACTAGTCGTTGTTTGAAGTTCTGTTGCACTCAATAGTTTAGTTTCAAGCTTAAATCCTGCTAATTTACGAGCTTCTATGATGGACTCATCCTTCTCCTCCGCCTCAAGGAGAGCTTTTTGAGTTTCTTCCACACCATGTTGGTCAATATAGGTCTTCAACTCATCAGAGACTGGACGTTTTTGTTGAATGGTTAGGTTCAAAAAAGTCTTGTCTTTATAAGTAATGGTTTGGGTTTGCTGGCTGCCATCATCTGACTTGGGCAAGACCAAAGTCTTGGTCACAACTGTATTCTTCTCGGCATTTTCAATAACTGGCAATGCCGACTGAAGCGTATCCTTTTCTGTTTTTGTAGCTGGTCCAGTTTCTTTTTTCTGTCCGCAACCAACCAGGACAAAAAGGAAAGCTAGACTAACAAGAACTATTTTTTTCATTTCTTTCTTCTTTCTTTTTGAAATTAAAATAGAATAAGACTGGGAATTGCTCCCAGCCTTGATGTTTATAGAGCTGCACGCAAACGTGCTTCTGCATTTTCTACATTACGGACAGAGCGTGGTAGGAAGGCACGAATATCGTCTTCCTTATAGCCAACTTGCAGGCGTTTTTCATCTACAAGGATTGGGCTCTTTAAAATTCTCGGTGTTTCCATAATCAGATTGAGGACTTCATTGACACTCAAATCTTCAATATCCACTCCAAGGGCTTTGGCATAGCGATTTTTAGACGAAACGATGCTGGCTATTCCGTTATCTGTTTTTGTCAGAATATCCAGTAATTCTTCTCTCGTAATTCCTTCTTTACCAAGATTTTGTTCTTTATAACTTAACTGGTGGGCATTGAGCCAGGTTTTTGCTTTTTTACAGCTAGTACAACTTGAGACTGTATAAATTTTAATCATGTACCTACCCCTTTCGCTACATGTTACTATCAGTTTAGTCTATTATACCA
>CAURES010000059.1:0-9092 GCA_963523725.1 uncultured Streptococcus sp. | reverse complement strand
GGGTTGGAGTGTTTTTATTGCTTCCTTTCTTTGTTCTAATTGATGCCCATATTAGTCAACTTCTGGGCTCATTTTTCCCCCATGTACATTTGGCTAGTCATTTTCTTTTTCTATTTCTCTTATTTGAGACGATAGAAGTATCAGAGTATCTCTACCTAGTCTATTGTTTTGTGATAGGCTTGGTTTACGATGTTTACTTTTTCCATCTAATAGGGATTGCAACTCTCTTATTTATCTTATTGGGAGCGTTTCTTCATAAATTGAATAGTGTTATTTTGTTGAATCGTTGGACAAGAATCTTGGCTATGATTGTTATGAGTTTTCTATTTGATATGGGAGCTTATCTCTTTGCATTAGTGGTAGGTTTAACTGTAGATAGTCTGCCGATTTTTATCGTTTATAGCCTAGTACCATCCATGATTTTAAATCTTGTGTGGATGCTTATTTTTCAGTTTATTTTTGAAAGATATTATCTATAAGAAAGAAACAAAAATGTAACAAAGGCGTAATATTCATTAGGCCTTTTTTTGGTATACTAGTATTGTCTTTAAAAGAAGGAGTATCTACGTAATATGAAGAAAAAAATCTTAGCGTCACTTTTATTAAGTACAGTAATGGTTTCTCAAGTAGCTGTTTTAACAACTGCGCATGCAGAAACTACTGATGACAAAATTGCTGCTCAAGATAATAAAATTAGTAACTTAACAGCACAACAACAAGAAGCCCAAAAACAAGTTGACCAAATTCAGGAGCAAGTATCAGCTATTCAAGCTGAGCAATCTAACTTGCAAGCTGAAAATGATAGATTACAAGTAGAATCCAAAAAACTTGAGAGTGAGATTACAGAACTTTCTAAAAACATTGTATCTCGCAATGATTCTTTGGAAAAACAAGCTCGTAGTGCTCAAACAAATGGAGCTGCAACTAGCTACATCAATACGATTGTAAACTCAAAATCAATTACAGAAGCTATTTCACGTGTAGCAGCAATGAATGAAATCGTATCTGCTAACAACAAAATGTTGGAACAACAAAAAGCAGATAAAAAAGCAATTTCTGAGAAGCAAGTGGCAAACAATGACGCAATTAATACAGTAATTGCAAATCAACAGAAATTGTCTGATGATGCGCAAGCTTTAACAACGAAACAAGCTGAGTTGAAGGCTGCAGAATTAAATCTTGCTGCTGAAAAAGCTACAGCAGAAGATGAAAAAGCAAGTTTGCTAGAGAAAAAAGCAGAAGCAGAAGTAGCAGCAAAAGCAGCAGCAGAGGCAGAAGCAGCTTACAAGGCAAAACAAGTAAGTCAACAACAAACAGTTGTTGCTTCTGGAAATACGACTTTTGCAGCACAGGTTCAAGCTGTAGCTTCTTCGGAATCAGCAACATATACTCCTGTGGCAGTAAAACAACGCCCAACATACAGTACAAATGCTTCAAGCTATCCAATTGGAGAATGTACATGGGGAGTTAAAACATTAGCACCTTGGGCTGGAGACTATTGGGGTAATGGAGCGCAGTGGGCTACAAGTGCAGCTGCTGCAGGATTCCGTACAGGTTCAACACCTCAAGTTGGTGCGATTGCATGTTGGAATGATGGTGGCTATGGACACGTAGCGGTAGTCACTGCTGTAGAATCAACAACACGTATCCAAGTTTCAGAATCAAATTATGCTGGTAATCGCACGCTTGGAAATCATCGTGGGTGGTTCAATCCGACAACTACGTCTTCAGGTTTTGTAACATATATTTATGCAGATTAATTTACAGAGGGACTCGAATAGAGCCCTCTTTTCAGGTTTTACTGTGATAATCTCTATTAAAAATTATATCAAAATAGCTTGAAAATATTGAAAAAGTATGGTAAAATGAAATTTGTCGTGTGAACGATAATACTCATTCTTGATGAATTGTGAAGCAGTTGCCCTTGGGTCGTTTTGCGAGTTGAAGTCAAGAAGAGGAAAAAAACAAAAAGGAGAAATACTCATGGCAGTAATTTCAATGAAACAACTTCTTGAGGCTGGTGTACACTTTGGTCACCAAACTCGTCGCTGGAACCCTAAGATGGCTAAGTACATCTTCACTGAGCGTAACGGAATTCACGTTATCGACTTACAACAAACTGTAAAATATGCTGACCAAGCTTACGATTTCATGCGTGATGCAGCAGCTAACGATGCAGTTGTATTGTTCGTTGGTACTAAGAAACAAGCAGCTGATGCAGTTGCTGAAGAAGCAGTACGTTCAGGTCAATACTTCATCAACCACCGTTGGTTGGGTGGAACTCTTACAAACTGGGGAACAATCCAAAAACGTATCGCTCGTTTGAAAGAAATCAAACGTATGGAAGAAGATGGAACTTTCGAAGTTCTTCCTAAGAAAGAAGTTGCACTTCTTAACAAACAACGTGCACGTCTTGAAAAATTCTTGGGTGGTATCGAAGATATGCCTCGTATCCCAGATGTTATGTACGTAGTTGACCCACATAAAGAGCAAATCGCTGTTAAAGAAGCTAAAAAATTGGGAATCCCAGTTGTAGCGATGGTTGACACAAACACTGATCCAGATGATATCGATGTAATCATCCCAGCTAACGATGATGCTATCCGCGCTGTTAAATTGATCACAGCTAAATTGGCTGACGCTATCATCGAAGGACGTCAAGGTGAAGATGCAGCAGCAGTTGAAGCAGAATTTGCAGCTTCAGAAGCTCAAGCAGATTCAATCGAAGAAATCGTTGAAGTTGTAGAAGGCGACAACGCTTAATTCATATAAATAGTAATTACCTAGGAGGGCGGGGCTTAGCCCGGCTCTCCTATTTTTAAAAAATATAGGAGAATCAAAATGGCAGAAATTACAGCTAAACTTGTAAAAGAGTTGCGTGAAAAATCTGGTGCCGGTGTTATGGACGCTAAAAAAGCGCTTGTAGAAACAGACGGTGACATCGAAAAAGCGATTGAATTGCTTCGTGAAAAAGGTATGGCTAAGGCAGCTAAGAAGGCTGACCGTGTTGCTGCAGAAGGTTTGACTGGTGTTTACGTTAACGGTAATGTTGCAGCAGTTATTGAAGTAAATGCTGAAACTGACTTCGTTGCGAAAAATGCTCAATTCGTTGAATTGGTAAATACTACAGCTAAAGTTATTGCTGAAGGAAAACCTGCTAACAATGAGGAAGCCCTTGCTTTGACAATGCCTTCAGGTGAAACTCTTGAAGCTGCATACGTATCTGCAACAGCAACTATCGGAGAAAAAATCTCATTCCGTCGCTTTGCATTGATTGAAAAAACAGATGCACAACACTTTGGAGCATACCAACATAACGGTGGACGTATCGGTGTTATTTCAGTTGTTGAAGGTGGAGACGAAGCACTTGCTAAACAATTGTCAATGCACATCGCAGCGATGAAACCAACAGTTCTTTCTTACAAAGAATTGGATGAGCAATTCGTTAAAGATGAGTTGGCACAATTGAACCACGTTATCGACCAAGACAACGAAAGCCGTGCAATGGTTAACAAACCAGCTCTTCCACACTTGAAGTATGGATCAAAAGCTCAATTGACTGATGAAGTGATTGCTCAAGCTGAAGCTGATATCAAAGCTGAATTGGCTGCAGAAGGTAAACCAGAAAAAATCTGGGATAAAATCATCCCAGGTAAAATGGATCGCTTCATGCTTGACAACACTAAAGTTGACCAAGCTTACACACTTCTTGCACAAGTATACATCATGGATGACAGCAAGACAGTTGAAGCATACCTTGAATCAGTTAACGCTTCAGTAGTTGAGTTCGCTCGCTTTGAAGTTGGTGAAGGTATCGAGAAAGCTGCAAACGACTTTGAAGCTGAAGTTGCAGCTACAATGGCAGCAGCCTTGAATAACTAATAATAGAAAGGAAGTAAATTTGCTTCCTTTTTTCTATGCAGTCGATCCCTATAGGGAGAGCTTCCTATTTTCAAGGTAAAAATAAAAAGCCCTATTATAAGGGCTAAATGTATTTAGAAGACTACACTTCAAATTCATAGAGTGCTGTAGACAAATAACGTTCGCCGTTATCTGGTGCTAGAGCAAGGACTTTCTTACCTGTGCCCAATTTCTTAGCAACTTCAATTGCTCCGTAGATAGCTGCAGCTGAAGAAATACCAACAAGGAAGCCTTCTTTTCCACCAATCTCACGGCCAAGTGCAAGAGCATTGTCTGATGTTACACGAACGATACCATCATAGGCATTTGTATCCAGTGTATCAGGAATAAATCCAGCTGAGATACCTTGAATTTTGTGAGGGCCAGGTTTTTCTCCAGACAGAATAGCAGATTCATCTGCTTCTACTGCATAAACTTGAATGTTTGAATTTGCTGATTTGAGTGCATGAGAAACACCAGAAATCGTTCCACCGGTACCCACTCCAGCAACAAAAGCATCTAGTCCATCTTTACCGAAAGCAGCTAGTATTTCAGCTCCTGTTGTTCTTTCGTGTACTTCTGGATTTGCTGGGTTGTCAAATTGAAGAGGAAGGAAACCATTACGTTCAGCAGCGATTTCTTGAGCCTTAGCAATAGCACCTTTCATTCCTTCGCTACCAGGAGTAAGGACGAGTTCAGCACCATAGGCTTGGATAATCTTACGTCGTTCCACACTCATAGTTTCAGGCATAACGATAACAACTTTATACCCTTTAGCAGCCCCTACCCATGAAAGTCCAATACCAGTGTTTCCACTTGTTGCTTCAACAATAGTAGAACCAGGTTTCAGAATACCGTCTTGTTCAGCTTTTTCAATCATGCTAAGAGCAATACGGTCTTTTACAGATGAACCAGGGTTAAATGCTTCAAGCTTTACATAAACGTCTGCAGCACCTTCTGGCACGATGTTATTGAGTTTAACAATCGGTGTTTGTCCGATTAGTTCAGTAATGTTGTTATAAATAGCCATAATACACCTCTTTGTATAAGATATTTATAGTATAACGCTATCTATACCATTTGTAAAATATAGAAATCCTATCGGAGCGATAGGATTTTTTTATATTATAGGTTTAAGCCATTAATTTTCAAGCGATTGTGATAAGCTAATTCTAGTAAATAGGTGTAAAGTGGAACGATATCCGTTTTCTTAGGGAATTCAAATTTATGAGCATTAAAATGCTCATTATGTGCTTTTAGAAAAACATTTTCTAGATAAGTAATCGTTATTTCACTATCATCTATACCTGCTCCTGCAGTTTCCATTTCAACATTAACAATATTCATCAAAAAAATTGATTTAATGGACATCTTACGACCAGTAGCGCCTTGTTTATCTGTAAAGATAATACGGATATTTGTAAATATGATTGAGTCACGAATCAGTTTATATCCACTTTGAATTTCTTCATTTTCCAGTAGATATTGTCCATATTCTTTGATAAGAGTTTCTTTGTTTTGCTCGCTAAAGTTACCAGCGAGTCCTTGAATGAATTTTCCAAATGCCATCTTTTTCTCCTTTGTTTACACTAAGTTTACAGGAACTTCAACTTCACGTAAATCTTGATCAGTTAAAGTAACTTTTCCATTAAAAAACTCCACCAGTGCAGCTTTAATATTATCTTTTTCTTCTTTATCAACATAAATCATCGTATCGACTTGATCTGTAAAGTTTGTCTCAAGTTCCATTAGATCATGTTCCTTAAGAAAGTTACTATACTCTTGGTACTGAGCGTAAGACATTTGAATAGCAATGCCAGCTTGTTCCTTTATTTCAATGACGCCAATTTCTTTGACAGCTAGGGCAACACTGCCTGCGTAAGCACGAATCAATCCTCCAGCGCCTAGTTTAATACCACCAAAGTAGCGCGTCACTACCACACAGACATTGGTGAGATTGTGATTTTCTAGCACCCCAAGCATGGGAACGCCAGCAGTACCACTAGGCTCACCATCATCACTTGTCCGTTTAATTTCACTACGTTCCCCAATAATGAAGGCTGAACAGTTATGCGTAGCTTTGTAGTGTTCTTTTTTGATAGCAGTAATGAAGTCACGAGCTTCTTCCTCGCTATAAACACGCTTGGCATGACAGATAAAGCGTGATTTTTTGATTTCTTCTTGGACTTGACCGTCCTCTTTAATTGTTCTAAATTCCATGATTTAATTGTACTAAAAAATTATCTAAAGCGCTAGGTTTTTACGAATAAAGAAGTATGAAAGTAAATCCAAATTATCTCGGTCGTTTGTTTACTGAGAATGAATTAACAGAAGAGGAACATCAGTTGGCGGAGAAACTTCCAGCTATGAGAAAGGAGAAGGGGAAATTGTTCTGCCAACGTTGTAATAGTACTATTCTAGAAGAATGGTATTTGCCCATAGGTGCTTACTATTGTCGGGAGTGCTTAATTATGAAGCGAGTCAGGAGTGACCAAGCTTTATACTATTTCCCACAGGAGGATTTTCCGCAGCAAGATGTTCTTAAATGGCGTGGTCAATTAACTCCTTTTCAAGAGAAGGTGTCAGAGGGACTGATTCAAGCAGTAGAGAAGCAAGAGCCAACTTTAGTTCATGCGGTGACAGGGGCTGGAAAGACAGAAATGATTTATCAAGTTGTGGCTAAGGTGATTAATAGGGGTGGTGCAGTGTGTTTGGCCAGTCCTCGCATAGATGTTTGTTTGGAGCTGTACAAGCGCCTGCAAGATGATTTTGCTTGCGAGATATCTTTACTACACGGAGAATCAGAGCCGTATTTTCGAACACCACTAGTTGTTGCGACGACCCATCAGTTATTGAAGTTTTATCAAGCTTTTGATTTGCTGATAGTGGATGAAGTAGATGCCTTTCCTTATGTTGACAATCCCACGCTTTACCATGCTGTCAAGAATAGTGTAAAGGAGAATGGATTGAGAATCTTTTTAACAGCGACTTCAACAGATGAGTTAGATAGGAAAGTCCGTTTAGGAGAATTGAAACGATTGAGTTTGCCTCGACGATTTCATGGAAATCCGTTGATTATTCCAAAACCAGTTTGGTTATCTGATTTTAATCGCTACTTAGATAGGAATCGTTTGTCACCAAAGTTAAAGTCCTATATTGAGAAGCAGAGAAAGACAGGTTATCCGTTACTCATTTTTGCATCAGAAATTAAGAAAGGGGAACAGTTAAAAGAAATCTTACAAGAGCAATTTCCAAATGAGAAAATTGGCTTTGTATCTTCTGTAACAGAGGATCGATTAGAGCAGGTGCAAGCTTTTCGAGATGGAGAACTGACAATACTGATCAGTACGACGATATTGGAGCGTGGAGTCACTTTCCCTTGTGTGGACGTTTTCGTAGTAGAGGCCAATCATCGTCTGTTTACCAAGTCTAGTTTGATTCAGATTGGTGGACGAGTTGGACGAAGCATGGATAGACCGACAGGGGATTTGCTTTTCTTCCAAGACGGGTTAAATGCTTCAATCAAGAAGGCAATTAAGGAAATTCAGCAGATGAATAAGGAGGCGGGGCTGTGAAGTGCTTGTTGTGTGGGCAGACTATGAAGACTATTTTAACTTTTAGTAGTCTCTTACTTCTGAAGAATGATGACTCTTGTCTTTGTTCAGACTGTGACTCTACTTTTGAGAGGATTGGAGAAGAGCACTGTCCAAACTGTATGAAAACAGGTTTTTCAACGAGGTGTCAAGATTGTCAATTTTGGTGTAAAGAAGGAGTTGAAGTCAGTCATAGAGCGATTTTTATTTACAATCAAGCTATGAAGGATTTTTTCAGTCGGTATAAGTTTGATGGAGACTTCCTTTTAAGAAAAGTGTTCGCTTCATTTTTAAGTGAGGAGTTAAAAAAGTACAAAGAGTATCAATTTGTTGTCATTCCTCTAAGTCGTGATAGATATGCTGATAGAGGATTTAATCAGGTTGAAGGTTTAGTTGATGCAGCAGGCTTTGCGTATATGGATTTATTAGAAAAGAGAGAAGAGCGAGCTAGTTCTTCTAAAAGTCGCTCAGAGCGTTTGGAGACAGAATTTCCTTTCTTTATTAAAAGTGGAGTCACTATTCCTAAAAAAATCCTACTTATAGATGATATTTATACTACTGGAACAACTATAAATCGTGTGAAGAGATTGCTAGAAGAAGCTGGTGCTGAGGATGTAAAAACATTTTCCCTTGTAAGATGAGGAAAAAATTTGCAAAAATAAAATGAAAGCGTTATAATAAAATCAGAAAAACAAAAATGTTTAGAAAGAAGGTACTCATATGATTAAATATAGTATCCGTGGTGAAAACCTAGAAGTAACAGAAGCAATTCGTGATTATGTAGTTTCTAAACTCGAAAAGATCGAAAAGTATTTTCAAGCTGAACAAGAGTTGGATGCTCGAGTTAACTTGAAGGTGTATCGTGAAAAAACTGCTAAAGTGGAGGTAACGATTCCGCTTGGCTCTATTACTCTTCGTGCAGAAGATGTGTCTCAAGATATGTATGGTTCAATTGACCTTGTAACCGATAAAATTGAACGTCAGATTCGTAAAAATAAAACAAAAATCGAGCGTAAAAATAAAAATAAGGTGGCAACTAGTCAATTATTTACAGATGCTTTGGTGGAAGATCCAAATGTTGTCCAGTCTAGAGTTGTTCGTTCAAAACAAATTGATTTAAAACCAATGGATTTGGAAGAAGCTATTCTACAGATGGATTTGTTGGGACATGATTTCTTTATCTATGTTGATGTTGAAGATCAAACAACTAATGTGATTTATCGTCGTGAGGATGGCGAAATTGGTCTTTTAGAAGTTAAAGAATCTTAATTTCAATATGTGTAAATGTAGGTTTACTGAATTGTAAACCTCCTTTTTCTTATAATTGATAGAATTACTGATTACACTTTTAAAAAGTCGCTTTTTGGTGGTTATTATGGTATAATGGGTGCCAAGAGGTTTGGAATGAAAAAATTTTATGTAAGTCCTATTTTCCCCTTAATATTAGGAATAGTGGCGTTCGGAGTGCTATCTGTGCAACTTGTTTTTGTAACGAATACACTGGTAACGCTATTTCTTTTGCTACTTATTTTGGGTTCATATAGTTTATTGTTCATCCATCAGAGAGACTACTACTCAAGGAGTGAAGTAGAACAAATC
>CAURES010000058.1:0-9117 GCA_963523725.1 uncultured Streptococcus sp. | reverse complement strand
CAACCATCCAAAACTGGTCTGATAACGTTTATAACTTGGTTACTAAGCGTGCTAAAGCCCAAAAAGATGCGACTGTTGAGTGGATTGATGGAAACTTGGGTGCCAAAACAACCATGAAATACCCATCTGTTTACCTAGATGGAGAAGGGGCGCGTGGAACCATGCTTTCTATTGCCTTTGCCAATGCTGGGCAACACCAAGATACGGGGGCTAAGATGATTCACAACGCTCCACATACCAGCTCGTCCATCGTGTCTAAATCCATCGCTAAAGGCGGAGGAAAGGTTGACTACCGTGGACAGGTCACCTTTAACAAGAACTCTAAGAAATCTGTTTCCCACATTGAATGTGATACCATTATCATGGATGACTTGTCAGCATCAGATACCATTCCATTTAATGAAATTCACAACTCACAAGTCGCTTTGGAACACGAAGCTAAGGTATCTAAGATTTCAGAAGAGCAACTCTATTACCTCATGAGCCGTGGATTGTCAGAATCTGAGGCAACTGAGATGATTGTTATGGGATTTGTAGAACCATTTACAAAAGAGCTTCCAATGGAATATGCCGTTGAGCTCAACCGCTTGATCAGCTATGAAATGGAAGGATCAGTTGGGTAAAATTTGATTTTAGGTTTACTCAAAATCAAGGACTTTGAAGATGAACTTGTAACAAAAAGAGACTGAGAAAAAATATTTTAAGAACAGAAAACGCATGATATCAGGATCCAAAAAACTTGATATTATGCGTTTTATTGTGGGAAGATTTATTGTATTCTCTCATGAAATTGAACTGCACCCCAAAAGTTAGACAGAAAAAATCTAACTTTTGGGGTGTTTTTATTATGAAATTAACTTATGATGATAAAGTTCAGATCTATGAACTTAGAAAACAAGGATATAGCTTAGAGAAGCTTTCAAATAAATTTGGGATAAACAATTCTAATATTAGATACATGATTAAATTGATTGATCGTTACGGAATAGAGTTTGTCAAAAAAGGAAAAAATCGTTACTATTCTCCTGATTTAAAACGAGAAATGATTCATAAAGTCTTACATGAAGGCTGGACTAAAGATAGAGTTTCTCTTGAATACGGCCTCCCAAGTCGTACGATACTTCTTAATTGGCTAGCACAATACAAGAAAAACGGGTATACTATTGTTGAGAAAACAAGAGGGAGAGTACCTAAAATGGGACGTAAGCCAAAAACGAGACCTGAAGAGAGGACAGAATTAGAACGTCTTCAAGCAGAAAATGAGTACTTGAGAGCGGAGAATGCTATCCTAAAAAAGTTAAGAGAACTCCGATTGAAGGAGGAAAAAGAGAAAGAAGAAAGACAGAAATTGTTCAAGAATTAATGACTGAGTTTTCGTTAGATATTCTTCTAAAAGCCATTAAACTAGCTCGTTCGACCTACTACTATCACTTGAAACAGCTAGATAAACCAGATAAGGACCAAGAGCTTAAAGCTGAAATTCAATCCATTTTTATCGAACACAAGGGAAATTATGGTTATCGTCGGATTCATTTAGAACTAAGAAATCGTGGTTATCTGGTAAATCATAAAAGAGTTCAACGCTTGATGGAAGCACTCAATTTACAAGCTAAAATGCGACAGAAACGAAAATATTCTTCTCATAAAGGAGACGTTGGTAAGAAGGCAGCTAATCTCATTCAACGTCAATTTGAAGGCTCTAAAACAATGGAAAAATGCTACACAGATGTGACAGAATTTGCCATTCCAGCAAGTACCCAAAAGCTTTACTTATCACCAGTTTTAGATGGCTTTAATAGCGAAATTATCGCTTATCATCTGTCTACTTCACCCAACTTAGAACAAGTAAAAACAATGTTGGAACAGGCATTCACAGAGAAGCACTACGAGAATACGATTCTCCATAGTGATCAAGGCTGGCAATATCAACACGATTCTTATCATCAGTTTCTTGAGGGTAAGGGAATTCAAGCATCCATGTCACGTAAGGGTAACAGCCCAGACAATGGTATGATGGAGTCCTTCTTTGGCATTCTGAAATCAGAGATGTTTTATGGTTATGAGAAGTCATTTCAGTCGCTTAAGCAATTGGAACAAGCCATTGTAGACTATATTGATTACTACAACAATAAACGAATTAAGGTAAAACTAAAAGGACTTAGCCCTGTGCAATACAGAACTAAATCCTTCGGATAAATTAATTGTCTAACTTTTTGGGGTCAGTACAAATAGAGTTTTTTCCTAAGCGCTTTTGATTGTTGATATAGTTTTGTGAGGACGAAGTAAGACAATATATAAAATAGTCAGTTCAAGCCATGATATAGTTGCTTAGTTTTAAATAAGCAGCTTATAATAAAGCTATGGCATTTAGATTACATCAAATAAGGACACAGCCATGTCGAGACATACAAAGTTTTTGATGTTGGCGGCAGAACTCTCTTCACGTGGGAAAAGAAAGACGTGAGCAAGGACACTTAGAGCGGAAAAAGTGAGTCGTCAAAAAGTGGAAAATTCCTTTAGAGGAATTGAAAGCCTTTGTAGAGGCTCATCCAGATGCTTTTTTACGGGAAATTGCGGCACATTTTGATTGTGCTGTTCCTTCAGTATGGGGAGCTTTAAAGCAAATTCATATCACTTTAAAAAAGATGACTAGCTTTAAAGAACAAGATTCTGAGAAAGTCGCTGAATTTCTTGATATTTTGGATAACCTAAAAGATTTATCAGTCGTATATATTGGCGAAACGGGAATCGACCGCTACCTCTATCGTCCCTATGCACGCGCTCCTAGAGGGAAGAAAGTCTATGAAAAGATTAGCGGACGGCGTTTTGAGCGGACTTCAATTGTTTCAGGACAAGTAGACGGAGAGTTTATAGCTCCCATGATTTACAAGGAAAGTATGACGAGTGATTTCTTTGTGGAGTGGTTCAAAACGCAGCTCTTGCCTGATTTGAAGACACCTCATGTTATTGTTATGGACAATGCTAGTTTTCGTCCCAAACATATCTTGGATGAACTGTGTATCCAAGATAGACACTTTTTCTTACCTCTAGTATCTTATTCACCAGATTTGAATCCTATTGAGCAAACTTGGGCTATCTTGAAAAAGAAAGTGACGGATTTATTAAGGGAAGTTCCAAATATTTTTGAATGTTTGGAACGCTTTTTTAAAACTAAATGACTATAATTATAAAATGCTTATTGATTTTGATTTAAAATGAGTCAAAAAGCCGTTGCACAACGGTTTTTTGTTATAATTAAATGAAAAATGTAGAATAAAAGGAGAAAACCATGACATTTGAAGAAATTCTGCCTGGATTAAAGGCTAAGAAAAAATATGTACGTACTGGTTGGGGAGGGGCTGAAAACTATGTCCAACTTTTTGACACCATTGAACAAAACGGGGTTGCACTTGAAGTGACACCTTATTTCCTAATCAACGTGTCTGGAGAAGGAGAAGGTTTTTCCATGTGGAGTCCGACACCTTGTGATGTTTTAGCGACGGATTGGGTAGAAGTGCATGACTAAATGTGTACTCATTACAGGCGTGAGTTCAGGGATTGGTCTGGCTCAAGCTCGCTTCTTTTTAGAGAAGGGCTATCAAGTTTATGGAGTTGACCAGGGTGAAGATCCACTCTTAGAGGGTGCTTTTAACTTTTTACAGAGAGATTTGACCTTGGACTTGGAACCTGTTTTTGATTGGTGCCCTCGGGTGGATGTTTTGTGCAATACTGCGGGAGTTTTGGATGATTATAAACCACTTTTGGAACAAACAGCGCAGGAAATTCAAGAAATTTTTGAAATTAACTATCTGACTCCTGTTGAGTTGACTCGCTATTATTTGACACATATGCTGGAAAATAAAAAGGGAATCATCATCAATATGTGCTCTATTGCTTCTAGTCTAGCAGGTGGCGGTGGACATGCCTATACTTCTTCGAAGCACGCCTTGGCTGGATTTACCAAGCAGTTGGCTCTAGATTATGCTGAAGCTGGGATTCAGGTATTTGGTATCGCTCCAGGAGCAGTCAAGACAGCTATGACTGCTGCAGATTTTGAGCCAGGTGGATTGGCTGACTGGGTTGTTAGTGAAACACCAATCAAGCGCTGGATCGAGCCAGAGGAAATAGCAGAGATTAGCCTTTTCTTAGCAAGTGGAAAAGCAAGCGCCATGCAAGGACAAATATTGACAATAGACGGTGGCTGGTCTTTGAAGTAGGAGGATCTGATGGAAATCAAAAATCACTTTGGAGTCTACGCTGTTTGCTTTGAAAATGGGAAGTTACTCTGCATTGAAAAAACGAGAGGCCCTTATCAACATCGGTATGATCTACCTGGAGGCAGTCAGCAACTTGGTGAAGGACTGACGGAAACGCTGACTAGAGAAGTTATGGAAGAGACGGGATTTAGTGTTAGAAGTTATTCCAAATAAAATTCATCGTCACTAGTCTTGAAGGTCAAAGCAGAATTATTAGGATTTCCAGAACTGGACAAGAGCTCTTACATGAATTGGAAGGTGAATGATGAGAAACCAACTTGCCCTTAGTGGCGAAAAACTTGATGAAAAAGTTTACCCCCAACTATTTCACCACATTGGAATGATTCGTGGGGAATACTTGTTGAGAGAGCTTAATCAAAACATCATATTAGCAAGTTGTCAGCAATTTGTAAAAGATTATCTAGAGACTATCTGCTCCCTGTACTCAGATGAAGAAGTTTGGTATCGTTTTTCTGAATTAACGAATACAGAAGCTAATTGTCTAAAGGGGACTAAAGAGTATTTTGATGAAAATCATCCCTTATTTGGATATAGAGGAACTAGGCGTTTGCTGGCGTGTCCGGATGAATTTCAGGCTGAAGCACATGTCGTTACAGAAGTTCATCAAAACAATCCCAATCTATCTGTTATCTTTCCTTTTGTCAATGATGCTGAGCAGTTAAAGCAAGCTATTACAGTGTTGCGTCAGTGTGGCTTTACTGGAAAAGTCGCCACAATGGTTGAATTACCGTCAGCTTATTTTGACTTGGACAGAATACTGGAAACGGGCATTTCAAAGATTGTAGTTGGAATGAATGATTTGACTTCTTTTATTTTTGCGACTGTGAGAAACAGTCAATGGCATGATATGGAAAGTCCAATAATGTTAGATATGCTAAGACAGATGCAGGATAAAGCAAGGATGAAAGAGATTGACTTTGCTGTAGCAGGCTATCTGAATGATTCTTTCATACAAAAAATGAATCAGATGGGTATCGAATGCATTATCCACTACAGTTCTATTCCAGAGATTTTTAATTTAGAGATTGACCATCCAGATCATCTTAAACACATAAAAGAAGAAAGTAAAAAATTACAAAGGAGTAACCCATGACACCGCAAGAAATGTAGAATGCATACAAGAAAATTAACCCCTCTATAGGAGATGAAATCGATGCTTGGGCTTTTGGAGTGGAACCAGACCTTTTAGCAGATTTGGTTTTAGGAGGCGAAAAGACTGCAACAGCATCAGCCTACGACCTCTATGCACTAGAAGCCGAGTCTCTTCCTCAAGAAGGAACTTTTGATATCATTTTAGATAGTCAAAATCAGGCTGTCTGTATTATCGAAATTACAAAGGTTTCTGTCCAGCCCTTCAATCAAGTTTCTGCTCAACATGCCTTTAAGGAAGGAGAAGGTGACAAATCCCTAGCCTATTGGCGTCAGGTTCATGAGGATTGTTTCGCCGAGTGGCTGAGAGAAGCAGGACTGACTTTTACACCTGAAAGCAAGGTTGTTTTAGAAGAATTTCGCAAGGTCTACCCACTGTAGGCTATTAGAAGGAAGAAAGTTTTGGAAATCGCCGTCCAATCCTTTTTTCTTAGACAAAACATGATATAATAAGTTTGTTTGAAGAAGAGCTCTAGCTCTTAAACTTAGATAGGAGAAAACTATGCAAGCAGTTGAACATTTTATTAAGCAATTTGTTCCTGAACACTATGATTTATTTTTAGACTTGAGTCGTGAGACCAAGACTTTTTCAGGGAAAGTGACCATCACTGGTCAAGCACAGAGTGACCGTATTTCCCTTCATCAAAAAGATTTGGAAATTGCTTCTGTAGAAGTTGCAGGTCAAGCTCGTCCATTCACAGTTGACCATGACAATGAAGCCCTTCATATCGAACTTGCAGAAGCAGGTCAAGTTGAAGTGGTTATCGCTTTTTTAGGAAAAATCACAGACAACATGACAGGGATTTACCCATCTTATTACACAGTTGATGGAGTCAAGAAGGAAGTCTTGTCAACTCAGTTCGAGAGCCATTTTGCGCGCGAAGCCTTCCCATGTGTGGATGAGCCAGAAGCTAAAGCAACTTTTGACCTCTCTCTACGTTTTGACCAAGCAGAAGGTGAATTGGCCTTGTCTAACATGCCAGAAATCGATGTTGAAAACCGTAAGGAAACAGGTATCTGGAAGTTTGAGACAACACCTCGCATGTCTTCTTACTTGTTGGCCTTTGTTGCGGGTGATTTGCAAGGTGTGATGGCTAGAACTAAAAACGGTACCCTCGTAGGTGTTTATTCAACCAAAGCCCACCCACTATCTAACCTTGATTTCTCACTGGATATCGCTGTTCGCTCTATCGAGTTTTACGAAGATTACTATGGAGTTAAGTACCCAATCCCTCAATCTCTCCACATCGCCCTTCCTGACTTCTCAGCTGGTGCTATGGAAAACTGGGGTCTTGTGACCTACCGTGAAGTTTACTTGGTTGTGGATGAGAACTCTACCTTTGCCAGCCGTCAACAAGTTGCCCTTGTTGTGGCCCATGAATTGGCTCACCAATGGTTTGGTAACCTCGTTACTATGAAA
This sequence comes from uncultured Streptococcus sp., assembly GCA_963523725.1. Taxonomy (GTDB): domain Bacteria; phylum Bacillota; class Bacilli; order Lactobacillales; family Streptococcaceae; genus Streptococcus. The sequence continues at coordinate 2,271 of CAURES010000058.1, read as the reverse complement.
TGGTGGGATGACCTTTGGCTCAATGAAAGCTTTGCTAACATGATGGAGTACGTCTGTGTGGATGCTATTGAACCAAGCTGGAATATCTTTGAAGATTTCCAAACAGGTGGAGTACCTCACGCTCTTGAACGTGACGCAACTGATGGCGTTCAGTCTGTTCACGTCGAAGTCAAACACCCAGATGAAATCAATACGCTCTTTGACGGAGCTATCGTCTATGCCAAAGGAAGTCGCCTCATGCACATGCTTCGTCGTTGGCTAGGTGATGCCGATTTTGCCAAAGGTTTGCATGCCTACTTTGAAAAACATCAGTACAGCAATACAATTGGTCGTGACCTTTGGGATGCTCTTGGTCAAGCGTCTGGACGTGATGTCGCAGCCTTCATGGATTCTTGGTTGGAACAACCTGGTTATCCAGTTCTCACTGTCAAAGTTGAAAATGATGTCTTAAAGATTTCACAAAAACAATTCTTTATTGGTGAGCACGAAGACAAGAACCGTCTCTGGGTTGTGCCACTAAACAGCAACTGGAAAGGCTTGCCTGATACACTTGAAACTGAAAGTATCGAAATTCCTGGCTACGCAGCTCTTCTTGCTGAAAATGACGGAGCTCTTCGTCTCAACACTGAAAATACAGCACACTACATTACAGACTATCAAGGAGACTTGTTGGATGCAGTTCTTGCTGACCTAGTTGAGCTTGATAACACAAGTAAACTGCAAATCGTCCAAGAACGTCGCTTGCTTGCTGAAGCAGGGCACATTTCTTATGCTGACTTGCTCCCAGTCCTTGATAAACTTGCCAAGGAAGAGTCTTACCTTGTCGTTTCAGCTGTTTCTCAAGTCATTTCTGCTCTTGAGCGCTTTATCGATGAAGGAACAGAAGCTGAAAGAGCCTTCAAAGCCTTGGTTGCTAAATTGGCTCGTCACAACTATGACCGTCTTGGTTTTGAAGCTAAAGACGGAGAATCAGATGAGGATGAATTGGTTCGTCAGTTGGCTGTTTCTATGATGATTCGCTCAAATGATGCAGAAGCTAGTCAAGTCGCTAGCCAAATCTTCGCGGCTCACAAGGAGAATCTTGCAGGACTTCCAGCAGCTATTCGCTCACAAGTTCTGATCAATGAGATGAAACATCATGAGACTAAAGACTTGTTAGCACTTTATCTTGATACTTATACTCACGCAACAGATGCTGTCTTTAAACGCCAGTTGGCAGCAGCTCTTGCATACAGTACAGATGCGGATAATATCCAAAACTTGATTACTTCTTGGAAGGACAAATTTGTGGTCAAACCACAAGACTTGTCTGCTTGGTACTTCCAGTTCTTAAGCCATCAAGCAACTCAGGAAACAGCATGGTCTTGGGCTCGTGAAAATTGGGCTTGGATTAAGGCAGCTCTTGGTGGAGATATGAGCTTTGATAGCTTTGTTATCCTTCCTGCTCACGTATTTAAGACTCAGCAACGCTTGGCAGAGTACAAGGAATTCTTTGAACCGCAACTTTCTGACCTTGCTCTTAGCCGTAACATCGGTATGGGAATCAAGGAAATTGCAGCGCGTGTTGACTTGATTAACCGTGAAAAAGCTGCAGTGGAAGTAGTCGTTCTTCAATACGGAACTAAATAATTAAGACTAAATAAAAGAAAACTCAGCTATCTCATGTAATACTCTTCGAAAATCAAATTCAAACCACGTCAGCGTCGCCTTACCGTACTCAAGTACAGCCTGCGGCTAGCTTCCTAGTTTGCTCTTTGATTTTCATTGAGTATAAAAAGCAGAGAGTTGAGTTTTTTTTAAGGCAAATTTGGTATAATGGGTTTAATAAGGAGGAGTTTCTCATGATAAAAATCTTATTGGTTGAGGATGACCTAGGCCTGTCAAATTCAGTATTTGACTTTTTAGACGATTTTGCGGATGTCATGCAGGTATTTGATGGGGAAGAAGGTCTCTACGAAGCTGAAAGTGGCGTCTATGACTTGATTTTGCTCGATTTAATGTTACCTGAAAAAAATGGCTTCCAAGTCTTGAAAGAATTGCGTGAAAAGGGAATTACGACACCAGTTCTGATCATGACTGCCAAGGAAAGCTTGGATGACAAGGGACATGGATTTGAACTGGGAGCAGATGATTATCTGACTAAACCTTTCTACCTAGAAGAACTCAAAATGAGAATTCAAGCCCTTCTCAAACGTTCAGGCAAGTTTAATGAAAACACCTTGACTTATGGAAATATTGTAGTTAATTTGTCAACCAATACCGTTAAGGTTG
>CAURES010000057.1:0-9176 GCA_963523725.1 uncultured Streptococcus sp. | reverse complement strand
CCAATGTCCGTGCAGCCTTTGGTAAAAACGGCGGAAACATGGGTGCTTCAGGTTCTGTTTCTTACCTCTTTGACAACAAGGGTGTTATCGTATTTGCAGGTGAAGATGCGGACGCGGTCTTTGAGCAATTGCTAGAAGCAGATGTAGATGTGGACGATGTAGAAGCAGAAGAAGGAACAATTACTGTTTACACAGCTCCAACAGACCTTCACAAGGCTATCGTTGCCCTTCGTGAGTCAGGTGTCGAAGAATTCCAAGTGACTGAATTGGAAATGATTCCTCAGTCAGAAGTGGAATTGTCAGGTGATGACCTTGAAACCTTTGAAAAACTTTACAGCGTTCTTGAGGACGACGAAGACGTACAAAAGATCTACACAAACGTAGATGGATTCTAATAGAAAAACGAACAGTTTTACTAGCTGTTCGTTTTTTTGATATTTGAACTTAGACTCAGGTTTCAGAATCGTTTTGTTGCTTGCTTTTTTCTAGACCTAGACCGACTGCATGTTTTTGGACGAGCAAGAGCTGTCCATTGTCATCTTTTGCAAAAGTTAAGGTAACAGTCTTGATCTTGTCTCCAATGGAGATATAGGTGATTTTTTTCGTATTGTAACCCCCAAGAGTGAAGTCAAACTCGGAATCTGGCTTTCCGTGTTTATTGATAATATCCTCGTAGGTGGTACCACCTTTTCCTTTGTTGTCAAGGTCGCCTTCGATTAAGGCGTCGAACTGTTCTTGGGTCCAGGTGAAGGTATCGTCTGTCAAGTCGCTTTTTTCTTCGCGTTCCATTGAGGCACTCGTATCCATGTAGGAACGGTTAAACTCCTTGGCATACTCTTTGTAGACATCAGCGTATAGTGCCTGACTCGTAAAGAAAAGTACAACAGAGGCAACTGCCAGGGATGTTCCGATAATAGCCATTGTTTTCCGTTTTTTGAGGTTGACGATAAGGCCGATAATCCCCAAGATAAATGCGACGATGGCGATGAACAACGATAGATAGTTAATAAACGGGATCCAGGATCCTAAAAGTGCAATGGCTCCAAAAATGGTTGCTAAGATTCCTAAAACTCTTTGTTCTTCTGGTTTCATTTGAAAGTTTTCTCCCTTCATTGAGTGAATGGATTTCTATCCACAGTAGTTAGCGCTTATTATATAAAAGATATTGCCTAATGTCAATTTAAACTAAGATAGTTCTCATGAAAACTTTTTCTTGACATCTTTTCTGAAAATGGTAAAATAGTTCTCATGGAAACTTATTTAGTTCCTAGGAGAACTAAATGTGATGGTTAGAAAGGAGTTAGTATGGATAAACCGATGTTAGTCTTTAAGCGTTTTGGTCATCAGATTCACCTCATGGTGCAAAAGGAAGCCAAACGTTGTGGCATTGAATTTATGGGTGGGCCTCAAGGTCAGGTTGTACGTTTTTTGGATAGCCGTGAGGAAAATCAAGACTTGGTCTTGATTAAAGATATCGAGCAGGAACTCAATATTACCAAGTCTGTTGCTAGTAATCTAGTCAAGCGTATGGTGCAAAATGGTTTGGTGGAATTGGAGGCGAGTCCTGTCGATAAGCGGGCCAAGTTTGTACGTTTGACGGACAAAGCACGTTCTCAAATGCAGCAGGTTAAGGCATTCTTTGAACGCATTGACAAGCAGTTGATAGAAGACGTAGATGAAGATGAATTACTGATTTTTGAGAAGGTCCTTGCTCAACTACAGGAAAATATCAAGAGAATAGGAGGAGAGAATGAAGAAATTAGTAAAACGAATTAGTGGAAAAGAATGGGGGATTGTTTTTCTAGCCATTCTCTTTACCTGCTTTCAAGTTTATCTAGAGTTGGAAGTGCCAACCTATATCTCGAAAATTACGGATTTACTAGGAACTCAGGGTAGCAACTTAGATGAGTTATGGCAGCCAGCAAGCATGATGGTGGGAATGTCCTTTCTGGCCTTCTTGTCCGCAGTTGCAGTTGGATTTTTTGCGTCTAGAGTGGCTGCTTCTTATACTAGTAGGCTAAGAAGTGATATTTTTAATCGAGTTTTAGACTACTCGCAGACAGAGATTAAGAAATTCTCTATCCCTAGTCTCTTAACTCGTACGACCAATGATATTACCCAAGTTCAGATGTTGATTACCATGGGCTTGCAAGTGGTTACGCGTGGTCCGATTATGGCTATCTGGGCCATCGGGAAGATTTTAGGCCATTCAGAATACTGGCTCTGGGCCGTACTTGTGGCAGTGATTGTCAACGTTTTGATGACGATCGTTTTGGTGACGCTAGCCTTTCCAAAACAGTCCTTGATTCAGGGGCTGACAGATAAACTGAACAGTATCACTCGTGAAAGTTTAATAGGTATTCGTGTTGTTCGCGCCTACAATGCTGAAGAATACCAAAATGAAAAATTTGCAGCAGCAAATGATGAATTGACACGCTTGAATTTGTTTGTTAATCGTCTTATGGCCATTTTGAATCCCATCATGATGGGGATTTCAAGTGGTTTGAGTGTGGCGATTTACTGGATTGGGGCCTATGTAATCAACGATGCTGCTCCGACGGAGCGTCTGCCTCTCTTTAGTGACATGGTTGTTTTCATGTCTTATGCTATGCAGGTTGTCATGGGCTTCCTTCTCACGGGGGCGCTCTTCATCGTTCTTCCCCGAACTATGGTCTCTGCCAAGCGGATTAATCAAGTTCTAGATTTGCATTCTTCTATCCAAAATCCTGCTCAAGCGCAGCTGGCTGATGAAAATCTCAAAGGTCAGGTCGAGTTTAAGGATGTGACCTTCCGCTATGCGGCAAATTCGGAGGCGGTTGTTGAACATGTTAGCTTTAAAGCAGAAACTGGTCAAACAGTGGCCTTTATTGGGTCAACAGGTTCTGGTAAATCAACTCTGGTCAATCTGATTCCACGTTTCTACGATGTTTCAGATGGAGATATTCTGGTGGACGGTGTCAATGTTCAAGACTATGATCTGGAAGAGTTGCGCAACAAGGTCGGCTATATTCCACAAAAAGCTGTTCTCTTTTCAGGTGATGTCAAGGGCAATCTAGACTTTGGACACAGTCAAGAAACACCGCTTGGTGAGGAGGCTATGTGGCGAGCCTTAGAATTGGCCCAGTCTAAGAACTTTATCGAAGACAAGGAAGCGGGCTTAGAGTCAGAAGTAGCCCAAGGAGGAACCAACTTCTCAGGTGGTCAAAGACAGCGTCTGGCCATTGCGCGTGCCTTAGCTCGGAAGCCAAAAATTCTCATCTTTGATGACTCCTTCTCAGCCTTGGACTACAAGACAGACCGAGTTCTTCGTCAAGAGCTAGCAGAGAAAACCCAGTCTATGACCAAGCTTATCGTCGCACAGCGTATTTCAACGATTATGGATGCAGATTTGATTTTGGTCTTGGATCAAGGTAAAGTCGTGGGACAAGGCACCCACAAGGAACTTCTAGCTAATAACGAAGTTTACCAAGAAATTGCCTATTCACAATTATCGAAGGAGGAATTGGAACATGGAAAATAAAAAAACGTCTCTCTGGAAACAGAGTAAACCCTATCTTGCAGGTCTCCAGTTTGCCCTTCTGATTGCCTTTTTAGCAACAATCCTATCTAATATCATTACTGTATATGGCCCAACCCGTATCAAGGAAATGACCAATATCATTGCTAGTGGTCTGGGAACAAGTGTGGATGTCGCGGCGGTTGCAGCTATTGGTGGTTTTTTAGCCGTGATTTATGTGATTGGACTTTTATCAAATTATTTGCAGGCCTTTCTATTTACAACAGCCATTCAACGTTTTTCAGAGCGTTTGAGAACAGCCATTGCAGAGAAAATCAATAGCCTGCCATTGGGGTATTTTGATGGACACTCTCAAGGAGATACCTTGTCTCGTGTAACCAATGACGTTGACACTGCAGCCCAATCCCTCAATCAAAGTCTGGGAACAGTTCTTTCATCCACTTTATTGGTCGTGGCAGTCTTGGTGACCATGTTTGGGATGAACTGGATTTTAGCCTTGGTGACGGTTGTGTCAACTCTTGTTGGCTTTGCCTTCGTATCCGTCTTTATGGGCAAATCCCAGGGCTTTTTTAAGAGTCAGCAACAAGATTTGGCAGCTGTCAATGGATATGTGGAAGAAATGTACTCTGGCCATAATGTGGTGACCAGCTACAATGCTATCGAGAGTACGAAAGAAGAATTTGCGAAATTAAACCATCGTCTGTATGACAGTATCTGGAAATCTCAGTTTATTTCAGGGATTATGATGCCGATTATGATGTTTATTGGGAACTTTAGCTATGCCTTGGTGATTATCGTTGGTGCAGCCTTGGCTTTAAATGGACACATCAGTATCGGGATTATCGTTGCCTTTATGGCCTACGTTCGTATCTTTTCTCAGCCTCTTTCACAAATTGCCCAAGGGATTACTAGTCTTCAGCAGGCTAGTGCAGCCATGGGACGTGTCTTCGAATTCCTAGCTGAAGAGGAAATGGAAGACGAATCCCATAAAGAAAGACAATTGAGCGATATGAAAGGTCAAGTAGTCTTTGATCGAGTCTCCTTTGGTTATACACCAGAGCGAACTATTATCCATGACTTTTCTGCGACAGCTCATGCAGGTCAAAAGGTTGCGATTGTCGGACCGACCGGAGCTGGTAAGACAACCATTGTCAATCTTTTGATGAAGTTCTATGAGATTGATAAGGGAAGTATCCGTATCGATGGTGTGGATACCAAAGTGATGAAGCGTTCGGAAGTGCACGATGCCTTTTCAATGGTCTTGCAGGACACTTGGCTCTTTGAAGGGACCATTCGCGACAATCTCATCTATAACCAAACAGGTATTAGTGATGAGCGCGTGATTGAAGCCAGCAAGGCTGTGGGGATTCATCACTTTATCATGACCCTACCAGATGGTTACGATACCGTCTTGGACGACACGGTAACCTTGTCTGTCGGGCAAAAACAACTCTTGACCATTGTTCGTGCTTTGCTGAAAGATGCACCACTCCTAATCCTAGATGAAGCGACCTCTTCGGTTGATACACGGACGGAAGAATTAATCCAGAAAGCCATGGACCGTTTGATGGAGGGCAGAACTTCCTTTGTCATCGCCCACCGCTTGTCAACCATCCGTAATGCTGATCTTATTCTGGTTATGAAAGATGGCAATATCATCGAGCAAGGCAATCATTATGATCTGATGGCGCAAGCTGGTTTCTATGCAGATCTCTATAACAGTCAGTTCACAGAAGATGAGGCAGAAGAATAAACCAAAAGAAGGCTTGACGGCCTTCTTTTTCTGCACTATACTAGAAGACAAGTGCTTCCCTATAAGCAAAATTTGAGTAAGTGATGAGAAAATATATGAAAAATTATCAAGAATGGTATGACCGCGTTGCTAGTAACATTGAAAATAAGCCCTTTCTTCTGAGCTTGTTAAGAGCTTTCAATCGCTTCATGACAGTAGTTATGCCTATGATTTATCTAACCTTGTTAGCAATTACCTGTCTCCAACAAGGACTTGGTAAACAGGTCGGGATCTATTTGTTTATTCCAGCGTCAAGTTTTGTGATTTTATCCTTTATTCGTAAGAAAATCAATGCTCCTAGGCCTTATGAGGAATGGGATATTAAACCCTTGCTTGACAGAGATAGTCCTGGTCAGTCTATGCCCAGTCGTCATGTCTTTTCAGCAACCATTATCTCCATGGCTTGCTTGCATGCTAGTTTATCTGTAGGGGTTATCTTATTGGTCTTGTCAGCCCTCCTCGGTCTAGTGAGAGTCTCAGGTGGGGTGCATTATCCCAAGGATGTAGTAGTTGGTTATATTTGTGGTCTTGCGTGGGGTGTGCTTTTCTTTCTATTTTGAATTGTAAGTTAAGGTGGTCCTACAACCACTTACGGGTCTAAAGTAACCACTTGCTTTTTTGCTCTTGTTTTCTTATTTTGGCTTTGATATAGTAGAGTCAGAAAGGAGATGGAATGAAGTTACGAATCGAAATTGACAGCAATTTAGAGGAAACTGAAATTGTCATCAAGGCGGCGGCTTTGACAGATGAAATTGCGGATTTGCAGCGTCTCTTGCAAGAGTCCAACTCTCCTAGGTTGATTTTTTACAAGGGGACGGGTGAATATTATCTGGATTTGTCGGAAATTCTCTTCTTTGAGACGGAAGATAGCAAGATTTACGCCCATACCCAGAAAGATGCCTACGAGGTTCGGCTTAAACTCTATGAGTTAGAGGCTGTCCTTCCTCGTTATTTTAGTCGGGTATCCAAGTCAACTATCGCTAATATTCGGCAAATCTATTCGGTGGACAAGTCCTTTTCAGGAACGGGCACCATTTCCTTTTATCAGACCCACAAGGAGGTTCATGTCTCACGGCATTACCAATCCCTCCTAAAAGAAAATCTAAGAAACATGAGGTAAGAACATGAAAAAGAAAGCATTTGGTATTGTGTTGCTCGTATTGGCAGCTTTAATATTATTACAAGGAAATTTTGGAATCCCTTCATTCGGTGGGCAAATTTGGCCCTTGCTTGGTATTGCATTTTTTGCCTATCAATCAGTTGGAGCTTTGTTGCGTCGTCACTTAACTTCAGCCTCTTTTACAGCCCTAGTGGCCCTCATGATTGCTAATCATTTTTATGATATTTTACCGATTCCAAATCAGACACTAATCTGGGCAGGAGTTCTAATTGTTCTCGGAGTAAACATGCTGACTCATTCTAACAGAACTTGGAATGGGAAAAAATGGTGGTATGATGGTAAAAAGACCATTCTAACAGATAAGGAAGTTGCTTTTGGTACAGGGACTTTCTACAAGCAAGACCAAGAATTGGTAGAAGACCAAGTTGAAGTTGGTTTTGGCAATGCCAAGATATATTATGACAATGCAGAGATGTTAGGTGATTTTGCAACTCTGGATATCGAAGTTGGTTTTGGCAATGCAGTTATCTATGTTCCCCAACATTGGAGAGTTGATTTGAAGGTGGAAACTTTCTGTGGTGTAGCCAAGGCAGATGCCCCTCTAGCCCCAACCAGCAAAACCTTGATTATCCGTGGGGATGTGGCCTTTGGGAAGTTGGGTATTGTCTACGTTAAATAAAAAAATCTTCCAATTCCCTTGCAAAAATGAAGAAAGTGTGATAACATAGTACGGTATGTGGTGCTAGCACATCCGCTATATTAGATCTAATAGGAGGAAAACACAATGGCTAAAGTATGTTACTTTACAGGTCGTAAGACTGTATCAGGAAACAACCGTTCACACGCGATGAACCAAACAAAACGTGCCGTAAAACCAAACCTTCAAAAAGTTACTGTTCTTATCGATGGTAAACCTAAAAAAGTTTGGGCTTCAGCTCGTGCTTTGAAATCAGGTAAAGTTGAACGCGTTTAATAATAAAAGTAAGGAGACCTTAGGGTCTTTTTTCTTTTACTGTAGGTATAAAATCATTTGAAAAATAGAGTAAATATCCGCTGATACAGTATTCTGCTTTTACACTTGGGCTGAAATATGATAAAATAGAGTATCAACTAGTTGAGGTAAAAAGGATGACTGTAAAAATTAATACAAAAGATGGTCAAATCGAACTAACAGATGAAGTGATTGCAACCGTCGTAGGTGGAGCAGCAACTGAGATTTTTGGTGTGGTCGGTATGGCTAGTAAAAATGCCCTCAAAGATAATTTCCAAGCCCTTCTAGGTAAGGAAAATTATTCTAAAGGTGTCGTCGTAAAGGCGGCCGAAGATGGCAGTATTGCAGTTGATGTATATACCGTGTTGAGCTACGGAACAAAGATTAGCGAAGTGTCAAAAAACATTCAAGAGCGTGTTCGTTTTAGTTTGGAAAACCAACTTGGAATTACTGCTCAGACTGTAAATGTCTACATTCAAAATATCAAAGTTGTAGGAGAATAACCGTGTCAAAAATTACTACTAGCTTATTTCAAGAAATGGTGCAGGCTGCATCAACTCGCTTGAATAAGCAAGCTGAATATGTCAATTCATTAAACGTCTTCCCAGTTCCAGATGGAGATACAGGGACAAATATGGGAATGACCATTGAAAATGGTGCTAAGGAAGTTGCAGATAAGCCAGCTTCTACTGTTGGAGAGGTAGCAAGCATTCTTGCAAAAGGTCTTTTGATGGGTGCGCGTGGGAACTCAGGAGTTATTACATCTCAGCTTTTCCGCGGATTTTCACAAGCCATCAAGGATAAAGACGAGTTAACAGGTCAAGACTTGGCCCTTGCCTTCCAATCAGGTGTGGAAGTTGCCTACAAGGCAGTTATGAAACCAGTTGAAGGAACGATTTTGACAGTTTCTCGTGGGGCTGCTATCGGTGCTAAGAAAAAAGCTGAGCAAACAGATGACGCTGTTGAAGTCATGCGCGCAGCCTTGGAAGGTGCTAAAACAGCTCTAGCTAAAACGCCAGACATGCTTCCAGTATTGAAAGAAGTTGGCGTTGTGGACTCAGGTGGTCAAGGACTGGTCTTCATCTACGAAGGTTTCCTTTCAGCCCTTACTGGCGAATATATTGCATCTGAGGACTTTGTAGCGACTCCGGCCAATATGAGTGAAATGATTAATGCAGAGCACCACAAGTCTGTAGCTGGTCATGTAGCGACTGAGGACATCACCTTTGGTTACTGTACTGAAATCATGGTAGCCCTTAAGCAAGGTCCAACCTATGCCAAAGATTTTGACTACGACGAATTCCGTAACTACTTGAATGAACTTGGGGATTCTCTCCTTGTTGTCAATGATGATGAAATTGTCAAAGTCCATGTCCATACAGAAGATCCAGGACTTGTTATGCAAGAAGGTCTCAAATATGGTAGCTTGGTCAAGGTAAAAGTTGACAATATGCGTAACCAACACGAAGCACAGGTTGAGAAAGAAGCTGCTCAAGTTAGCAAGCCTGCTGAAGAAAAAGAGTATGCTTTGATTGCTGTAGTGGCTGGTAAAGGTCTAGCAGATATCTTCCGTTCTCAAGGTGTGGATTATGTTATCGAAGGCGGTCAAACCATGAACCCTTCAACAGAAGACTTTATCAAGGCTGTTGAACAGGTCAACGCTCGTAACATCATCTTCCTGCCAAACAACAAAAACATCTTCATGGCAGCTCAATCTGCAGCAGAAGTTTTGGAGCAACCAGCAGTAGTGGTGGAA
>CAURES010000056.1:0-9522 GCA_963523725.1 uncultured Streptococcus sp. | reverse complement strand
TTTGTCCTTTCTCGATCTTAGCTTTTCATCAACCCACTACAGTTGACAAAGAGCCAAAATTTCCTGCAAGTTTGTACCTTGCAGGATTTTTGCTTCTGATTAGATTAAGCCTTCCAAGAGACCCTTCATAAAGTTTTCTGAGTTAAACTCTCCAATATCATCGATTTTTTCACCAAAACCAATCAATTTTACAGGAATATTGAGTTCCTCACGGATGGCTAGAACAACACCTCCTCGAGCAGTTCCATCAATCTTAGTCAAGACAATTCCAGTTAAAGGCGTGATTTTTGAAAATTCTTTGGCCTGTACAAGAGCGTTTTGACCTGTTGATGCATCAAGTGCCAAGAAGGTTTCATGCGGTGCTTCTGGTACAACACGTTTGATGATACGACCAATCTTTTCCAACTCAGCCATAAGGTTATCCTTATTTTGCAGACGACCAGCGGTGTCAATCATAAGAATATCGATACCTTCAGCTACAGCACGTTCCATGCCATCAAAGACTACACTGGCTGGGTCAGCTTTTTCAGGTCCAGTCACAACTGGAACGTCCACACGACGACCCCATTCAGCTAGCTGGGCTACTGCCCCTGCGCGGAAGGTATCTGCCGCAACCAACATGACCTTCTTACCTGCTTGTTTGTAGCGGTGGGCTAGTTTCCCAATAGAAGTTGTTTTCCCAACACCATTAACACCAACAAAGAGCATAACTGTCAAACCCTCTTGGAAGTGGATGCTTTCATCATAGTTGCCATCCTTTTCATAAAGCTCAACCAATTTCTCAATAATGACACGGCGTAGTGCATCAGGTTTTTTGGCGTTTTCAAGCTTGGCTTCGTAGCGTAGTTCCTCAGTTAAATTAGAAGCTACCTGGACACCAACGTCACTCATAATCAGCAGTTCTTCCAATTCCTCGAAGAATTCTTCGTCAACAGAGCGGAAGTTAGCAAAGAAGGCATTCAAACGGGCACCAAATCCTGTACGAGTTTTCTTGAGACTGCGGTCATATTTTTCCTGAACAGTTTCTTCTGCCTGAGACCTTTCTGGTTCAAGCACTTCAGAACTATTTTCTTCTACAATCTCTAGGAGCTCAGTATTCTCTTCCTCTGGGACTTCTTCTGAGTTTGGAAATTCATTGACTTCTTCTTGTTGAACTTCTACAACTGGCTCTAAATTGTTATTTTCTTCAACTGTCTCTTGATTTTCGTCTTCTTCAAACACAGCTTCTTCAGAACTTTCAACTTCTGCTTCTTCATGAGGAACTTCCTCAGCTTCTGTTAAGGCAGGCTCAACATCTTCTGATAGATCAAGATTTTCCAGAGCTTCTTTTACAACTTCTTCGATTTTAGGTTCTTCTTTTTTTCCGAATAGACGGTCAAATAATCCCATATCTTAGTTCTCCTTTAACACGTATTCTTCGATAGCCCAGGCGACAGCCTCTTCATCATTGGTCATTGGTGTCACTACATTTGCGACTGCCTTGACTTCAGGAACAGCATTTTGCATGGCAACACCGAGCCCTGCCCATTCAATCATAGAAAGGTCATTGGCCTCGTCACCACATGCCATGACTTGACTTTGGTCAATTCCAAGATGGCTGATTAGTTTTGCCAAACCTGTTGCTTTATGGACATTTTTAGGAGACCACTCTAGCAACATTTCACGTGATTTAAAGATTTCATATTGGTCAAACAATTCTGGAGAAATCTTCTGAATGGCTGCATCCAAGGGTTCTTGAGCAAAGGCAGTCACGCATTTGTTGTAGGTCATTTGACTAGACAAGTCTGCAAAGTCCACTGGAACAAAGGTCAATGCTGGATTAAATTTGGCATAAAGACTTTCTTGGTCCGATTGGATTTGATAAACAGTTCCTTCTGAAATGGCATCAAGAGGCAGTGATAATTTCTCTGTTTCTTCATACAAGCGTGCTACATCATCATATGAAAAGACTGTCTTATCAAGGATTTCACCTGTATTTTTCTGAACCAAACCACCATTAAAAGTAATCGTATACTCATCTTTGTGGCCGTCAGTCCCTAGCTCATGGAGAAAGAAATCCATGGCTTTTAAGGGACGACCAGTCGTCAGTACAACCTTGATACCACGATCACGCGCAGCTTTCAAGGTTGCCTTGGTGCGATCCGTCAGCCTTTTATCAGTAGTCAGCAAGGTCCCGTCCAAGTCCAATGCAATCAATTTTATATCTGCCATTATAAGCCCTCCATATAAGCTATAACCGACTGGTCCTTATGGTGACCAATCACTGTCTCTGCTAATTCTAAAATTTCAGGTCGTGCATTTTCAGGAGCTACAGGATGTCCCACAACCTGCATCATGTGCAAATCATTTAGATTGTCTCCAAAAGCCATAACCTGACCCATTTTGATGCCAAGTTTTTTAGCTAATTCAACAATAGCCACTCCCTTATCGACATAGTCCAGAACAATATCAATGGATTCAAAGCCAGTTGTCATGGCCTTAACACCAGGAACATGTTCATTGACCCAAGCTTCCCCAGCTTCAAGAGTTTCTTCTGTGAAGTTGGTTGTAAATTTGAAAATGTCATCTGTGATATCTTCCAAACTCGCTACTTTTTGGATATTTTCATTATAATGCTGGCTCTCTTTCAAATAGGTCTCATCAACCGTATCTAGCACATAAGATCCCTTCTTGCCCGTCAAGAGCAATTTATTGATATCTACATAAGGTGACGTTTTCAGCTTTTCAAAAGTTGCCAGATAAAAGTCACGAGACATAGTCGCTTCATACAAGTCTTGACCTTGATATTCGACCAAACTGCCATTTTCCGCGATGAAAATAATGTCATCACGAACATCAGCAAATAATTTTTCTAGAGACAGAAATCCGCGCCCTGAAGCCACCGCAAAGTAAATCCCTTTTTCCTTGTAGGAAACCAAGAGAGACTTGAGGCGGTCCATATCAAAGCGCCCATTCCCATCTAGGAAGGTTCCGTCCATATCCGTTGCTACTAGTTTAATTGTCATCCTTCAATACTTTCTAAATCTTTTAACTTAACTGAAACAATTTTTGAGACACCTGACTCTTGCATGGTCACTCCATAGATGGAATCAGCCGCTGCCATGGTTCCTTTACGGTGGGTTACAACGATGAACTGGCTGTCCTTGTCAAATCGATTGAGGTAATCCCCAAAACGCTTAACATTAGCTTCATCCAGTGCAGCCTCTACCTCATCCAAGATAACAAACGGGATAGTCTTAACTCGAATGATAGAGAAGAGCAAAGCAAGAGCTGATAAGGCTTTTTCACCACCACTCATGAGGTTAAGCGACTGAATTTTCTTACCTGGTGGTTGGACTGAAATCTCAACCCCAGCTGTCAGCAAGTCTCCCTCAGTCAAAATCAGGTCTGCTTGACCTCCACCAAACATCTGCTTGAAGGTCACTTTAAAGGATTCACGAATAGCTTCAAAGGTTGATTTAAAGCGTTCCTTGACCTCATCATTCATCTCTGTAATGGTTTCAAGCAGCAAGTTTTTAGCTGATAAAATGTCATCACGTTGGCTATTTAGGAAATCCAGACGGTTGTAGACTTCTTCATACTGTTCAATAGCTTCCAAATTGACAGGACCCAGTGAGCGAATAGCCTTCTCTAAATCTTTAACCTCTTGCTCCGCCAGATTGAGATTTTCCAACTCATGAGACTTTTCTAAAGCTTCTGTATAGCTAATCTGATACTGGTCTGTTAATTGACTTTGTAGATGGCGCAAGCGCTCGCTGACCTTTTCTTTCTTGGCTTCAGCACGAGTTTGCTTGCGAATCCACTCTTCATTCTGCTGGCGAGCCTGATCCAAATGACTAGCAATATCATCCAGTTGACCCTCGATATCATCCAACTCAAACTGCTTACGAATCAAACCTTGTTGGAGATTTATTTTCTGCATTTTGGCTTCTTCCGCCTGTTGACTGAGCAATTCTGTATCAACTTTCTCAAGATTGTCAACCTTTTCTTGAAGAAGGCGCTGGATTTCCTCTTGTTCGATATCTAAATTGTCCAATTCTTTGCCTAAACGCTCAATATCAGCTACTTCATAACGTTTTTGCCCTTGCAGTTCTGTCTTAAGCAGGCGAGCTTGCGCTACCTCTTCCTGCAAGTTTTGATAGCGTTCTTGAATGGCATTTTTGTTAGACTTAATCTCTTCAATCTCAGCTTCCAGATTTTGCTTGTCACTGGCGATTGTAGCAAGACGCTCTTGGCATTTTTCCTTATCTGCTTGCCAATCTCCATCAGAAAGACGATTTAATTCCTCTTCTTGAAGTTTCCAAAGAGTTTCTAGCTCTTCAACTTGCTGACTGGTCTGCTGATAAGCGAGGGACAAGCCTTGCTCCTGAATACGTGCCTGCTCCCCCTGAGATTTGACGGCTTCTAATCTTTCTGTCAATCTAGCCATCTCATCTTGCAAGGTCTTCAAACTCGCCTCTTCTGAACGCAAGCTTGCTTCTTCTTCAGCAATTTCTTTTTGCAATTGTTCCAGTTCTGGCTTGATGAAAATGCTGTTATTCTGGCGATTGGCTCCACCTGCGTAAGAACCACCTGTGCGCAACTCTGTGCCATCCAAAGTCACCATACGAACCTGATAACGAACTTGACGAGCTGCTGCACGCGCGTGTTCTACGGTGTCAAAGATAGCTGTCGTAGCTAGTAAATTCTTGAAAATAGCTTCCAACCTATTATCGAAAGTAACTAACTCATCTGCCATACCCAGAAATCCTGGACTTGCAGCAATAGCATCTTGGTTCTGACTAGAAATCGTACGCGCTTTGATCGTTGTCAAAGGAAGAAAGGTTGCACGACCGGCTCTGTTTCGTTTAAGGAAATCAATAGCTTTGGTTGCCGACTCTTCATCTTCCACGATGATGTGCTGACTACTCACTCCAAGCGCGATTTCCAACGCAGTTTGATAATGCACATCAAAGGTCAGGTGCTCACTGACTGCCCCAATTATTCCACCAAGACGGTCTTTTTCTTGGAGGATACTCTTGACACCTGCATAAAAGTTACTATGATTTCTCAGAATATTTTCCAAACTCTGAGCTCTCGCCTGCTTGTTTTTGAGACTATCCAGACGGTCAAGGAGTTGGCTTTGTTGAGTTTGATAGGAAGCTTTCTGCTCCTCTTGCTCCTTGGCAATAGCTTGATAGTTAGCCAATAATTTCTGAACCTGCTCCTTGGCAGTTTCAAGCTCTTCTTTTTGCTGACTAGCCTTCTCTTTAGCTGTAGCCAGCTGTTCTTTCAGTTTTTGTAGTTGATCTGCTTGTTTTTGAGAAAGCTGACGGCTATTTTCCAACTCATTCTCAATACGAGTCAGTTGGTTTGAGACATCTGCTTCTTCCTGTAAAAGAGCTACAAAGCGTTCACGTAAAAGCTCAATCATCTGATCAGGATCATCTGAAAAAGCCAGTAATTCAGCTTCTAAACGATTGAGTTTTTGATTATTTTGGACTAGATTTTCCTCTAACAGAGTTAATGAGCTTTCTTTATCAGATTTTTCTTTGCTGAGTAAATTTCTCTTATCCTCCAAAGTAGCCAAACGGGCTTGTGCTTCCTGTTGATTGAGGGCTACTTGCTCAGATTCTAATTTCGATAGGGCTAATTTTCTCTCTAAATCACTAATCAGACTAGTCAAGTCCATCAAACTGCCCTGGTCTTTAGCCATTTCAGCCTGTAAATCTTGGCGTTGCTTTTTAAGAGTTTGATTTTCTTCTTCTAATTTTTCACGATTTTGATAGTAGCTCGTCAAAAGTTCCTGAACCTGAGCCAACTCTTCTTCTGTCGAATCTAGTTCAGCCTTATTTTCCTTGATTTGAGCAACCAGCACGTCTAAATAAATAGCCTTGCGTTGACCTTCCAAATCCAGAAACTTACGAGCATTTTCAGCTTGCTTCTCAAGAGGCTTGATTTGATTATCCAACTCGTAGATAATGTCCTCTAAGCGGTCTAAATTATCCTGAGTTTGCTGCAGTTTGCTCTCTGTCTCTTTTCTACGAGTCTTGTATTTCAAAACTCCTGCAGCTTCTTCAAAAATGGCACGGCGTTCCTCAGGCTTAGAATTAAAAATCTCCTCAACCTTCCCTTGAGAAATAATTGAGAAGGAATCGCGTCCCAAACCTGTATCCAAGAAAAGGTCATGAATATCACGCAGACGGACTTTCTTGCCGTCAATCTTGTATTCGCTATCTCCACTACGATAGATATGGCGTTCTACCCTGATTTCTTGACCTGCATCCTTGATAAATCCATCATTATTATCCAGAGTCACAACTACAGAAGCATAA
This sequence comes from uncultured Streptococcus sp., assembly GCA_963523725.1. Lineage (GTDB taxonomy): Bacteria > Bacillota > Bacilli > Lactobacillales > Streptococcaceae > Streptococcus. The sequence continues at coordinate 3,208 of CAURES010000056.1, read as the reverse complement.
TTGAGCGGTTTGCGACTTTCTGTTCCAGCAAAGATGACATCTGGCATCTTGCCTCCACGGAGACTTTTAACACTTGACTCCCCCAAGGCCCAACGCAGACTTTCTGTAATATTCGACTTTCCAGATCCATTGGGTCCAACGACTGCCGTCACACCTTGATCAAAGACGACCTTAGTCTTGTCAGCAAAAGACTTGAATCCCTGAATTTCGATTTCCTTTAAATACATGAATCCAGCCCTTTCTCAACGGCATTTTTGGCAGCTTCCTGCTCTGCTAATTTCTTAGAACGACCTTGACCTTGACCAATGCTCTTACCTTCGACAAGAACTTCTACATCAAAGACCTTATCGTGGGCAGGACCCGTTTCAGAAATCACCTGATAACGGATAGCCACATCTCCATTGACCTGAAGTAACTCTTGTAGATGGGTTTTGTAGTCTGTAATCATTTCAAATTCGCCTGCTTCAACCTTAGGAATCATGACTTTGTAGATAAATTCCTTGACCTTGGCCACATCCTTGTCCAAAAGGAGGGCACCAAGAAAGGCTTCAAAGGCATCACCAAGAATGGTGTCACGATTGCGCCCACCAGACTTTTCTTCCCCCTTACCCAGCTTGATAAACTGATCAAACTGGCAATCACGCGCAAAACCAGCCAAACTCTCCTCGCGAACAATCATGGCACGGAGTTTGGACAAATCACCCTCAGGCTTTTTAGGATATTTTTTATACAGATATTCTGAAATCAATAACTGTAGAACAGCGTCTCCTAAAAATTCCAAGCGTTCATTGTGTGAAATTTTTAAGAGGCGGTGCTCATTGGCATAACTCGTATGAGTAAAGGCAGTCTCCAGTAAATTTTTGTCTGCAAATTCGATTGCAAAATGGTTCTTTAGTACAGTTTGTAATTCTTTCATACCAACCTCTTTCTAACTGATAACAGTCCTTTTTATTATATCAAAAAAAGCCCCCTGAGTCACTTTAAAACGGGACTGGAGAGCATTTAGGAATTCTTTAAAAAGAGATTTTCAGTTTTAAGGGCCAATTTAGGGCTGTGTAAACAAAAAGCCCTATTAAAGGCTTTTTTAGGATGTTTACATCCACCCTGAGGGAATCGAACCCCCATCTCAAGAACCGGAATCTTACGTGATATCCATTACACTAAGGGTGGAAACTTGTTTTATTATAACAGAAATTTGCTCTAATAACAAGTTTTTTTCTGGCCATATAGCCTGTCTTAGTGGGAAGCATCCCCATTCCAGATTGAGTTTTTCACGATCACATAATCAACGTGTTTAAGGTCAGCAACCTGACGTCCACCTGCATAAGAAATAGCACTTTGAAGGTCTTGTTCCATCTCAGTTAAAGTATCTTGTAAATGACCTTTGGCAGGAAGCAAGATACGTTTGCCCTCCACATTTTTGTAAGCACCTTTTTGATATTGTGAGGCTGAACCGTAGTATTCTTTGAACTGTTCGCCATCGACTTCAATCGTTTTCCCTGGACTTTCTATGTGTCCTGCAAAGAGGGAACCAATCATGACCATGCTAGCACCGAAGCGGATAGACTTGGCAATATCACCGTGAGTACGAATTCCTCCATCAGCAATAATCGGTTTACGTGCAGCCTTGGCACACCAGCGAAGGGCTGCCAACTGCCAACCACCTGTACCAAAACCTGTCTTGACCTTGGTGATACAAACCTTACCAGGACCGATTCCAACCTTAGTAGCATCCGCACCAGCATTTTCCAATTCACGAACGGCTTCTGGTGTTCCCACATTTCCAGCAATGACAAAAGTATCTGGCAATTCTTTCTTGATGTGTTGAATCATAGAAATCACACTATCTGCATGACCATGAGCGATATCAATCGTGATGTACTCAGGAGCATCAGCCTTGAGCTGGCTAACAAAATCATACTCATAATCCTTAACACCGACAGAGATAGAAGCAATGAGCCCTTGATCGTGCATGCGTTTAATAAAAGGAATACGTCCTGCCTCATCAAAACGATGCATAATGTAGAAGTAACCACCTTTAGCCAGTTGCTCTGCTACATTTTCATCCAAAATCGTCTGCATATTAGCTGGCACAACAGGTAGTTTAAAAGTGTGATTTCCTAGAGTGACACTTGTATCCGCTTCTGCACGGCTTTTAATCACACATTTATTTGGAATCAATTGAATATCTTCGTAATCAAAAATTGGAAATTCATTTAACATATCGATGTCTCGTTTCTTTTGTAATGACCTACCTATGCTCTCGCATCACTACGCCTTTTCCGACGTTTCCTTAATTAATTATAAATCAAAGTACAGTTTTTGTCAAATAATTTTATAATTTAAAATATATCGTTCGGATTTTATTGTATAAATAACAATAAAAAGAGGAGAGATTATTTTCTCCCCACTTCCTCTACATTCTAATAATACTCTCCCTGACGGTAGTCCCATGAGTTAAAGGTGTCTGACAGGTGCATCATAATCTTATCAATGTCAAGCCCTTTGCGAATCACAACTGGAGCTGGTGAAGTTGAACGTGCTCCTCCTTGTTCCGGGATGAGTTTGCCGTCTTTATCGACCATAGAGACCATCACACCTTGCTCGTAGCGAGTTTCAATCGTTTTGTCAGGTTGGATAGATGCCACATAGTCGTCTGCTTCGATGACAAGGTCTACTGCTCCTTCGATGCGTTCTCCGATACCTTCTACCTTACCACGGTTTCCTTTTCCAGATGGGTTTGCAGATGAGGCGTAAACCATTTTACCTTCTTCCCAAAGTTTGGCAGCCAATTGTTCACCAGCTTTCCCAAATTTGATAACGAAACAGCTAGTACCACGCACGTCCGTCATAAGTTCTTCACGGCCATCCCCATACGCTTTGAGTTTTTCAAAGGCTTCTGGTTTCCATGGAAGGATACAACCAAGAAGAATGTCTTCGTCCCAATGTTTTTGGTAAAAGGCTTCAATTTCTGGGTTGAGTTGTGCTAAAGCGCGAAGCTCATCCATGCTACCGCAGAGAACAACACCTGGTTTGTTACGGTTACGCTCTTTAGCTGCGAACTTACGCTCAAGTCCTGCCTTATCGCTAGTCATGATGATATAACCAACTTTAGTAGGGCAAACGATACATCCGCCCTCACCTTTTAAAATCTCATAGCCTTCTTGTGAAAGTGTTCCGTTCCATTGAATGTGTTTTGTCATAGTTC
>CAURES010000055.1:0-10689 GCA_963523725.1 uncultured Streptococcus sp. | reverse complement strand
AACCCGTGTTACCGCCGTGAAAAGGCGGTGTCTTAACCCCTTGACCAACGGACCAGAGTTGTTATTTTCAACTCTTACTATTATACCGACTTTTCAAACTTTGTCAACACCTTTTTTAAATTTTTTTATTTTTTCAAATCTCTAACTTCTCAAAGTAACTTCCACCATAGCGAAACTTAATCTGAAACGCTTTCAGATGAGGAGATTTTGTGCGCTCTTTTTTTCGATTCATTTTGCCTACAAAAGCTATGAAATCAAGCATGATTAAAACCAGTGGAACTTACCCTGACACGTATTTCCACTGGTTTTTACGATTTTTATCAGACTAACTTCCACTTGGATTAGTAGTGGAACTTAGTTTGGGAATTTACCAATTTTTCAATTCTTTTCAAGTACAGTTTTTCAAATTATAGTAAAAAGAGCCAGAATTGTACTGACTCTTCTATTGTTCATTAAACTTAGAAGCACGTTCTTCTCCCCACCAATAGGGGATTAGTTCTGCGACTTTCACCGTCTTTCTTGTATCGTAGTCCATCATGAATTCTGCATCTTTATTTTCAGCATTAAGCTCTAAAAGGAATTCTCTACAAGCACCGCAAGGCATGGCTGAACTTCCACCATAAGGTGGTTTATCTCGAAAGGCTAATACTTTTTTAACCTTAGTTTGTCCTGAAAATTGGTACATATTAAAGAGTGCCGCCCGCTCTGCGCAGAGATGGAAAACACCACAGGTTCCCTCCATACAGAATCCTGTAAATATTTGTCCATCTTCTGCTTCTACTGCAGCTACAACATGATTGGCATAAACAAAGTCTGATACTTCATGTGGATCGTATAGCTTCTGTGCTTCTTCGTACATCTTTTCCCAGATGTCCATTGTTGCATCCTTCTTACTTAGAGATTTCCTTTAACATATTTTCGATATGCTGAATTGATTTTTCACGTCCAAGCAAGAAAATTGTATCTGGTAATTCTGGTCCATGCATTTCACCTGAAACAGCGATACGAATAGGCATGAAAAGATTTTTCCCTTTAATACCTGTTTCTTTTTGGACTGCTTTAATTTGTGGGAAGATATTCTCTGTTACAAATTCATCATCTGTCATCGCTTCAAGTTTTGCTTTGAAGGCTTCAAGAACTGTTGGGACTGTTTCTCCCGCCATGACTTCACGCTCTGCTTCTGTCAGTTCTGGGAAATCTAAGAAGAAAAGATCTGTCAATGGAATAATTTCATCTACTGATTTCATTTGTGGTTTATATAGCTCAACTAGTTTTTCAGCCTTGTCAGTTAAACGGCCTGCTTCCTCTAAGAATGGTTTTGCCATTTTAAAGATGGTTTCAAGGTCTGCATTCTTGATATAATCATTGCTCATCCAGTCTAGTTTTTTCTGGTCAAAGGCTGCTGGAGACTTGCTGAGGCGGTTTTCATCGAAAAGTTTAATGAGTTCTTCACGAGAGAAAATTTCATCTTCGCCACCTGGGTTCCAACCAAGAAGAGCAATAAAGTTAAAGACTGCTTCTGGTAAATAGCCTTTTTTACGGTAGTCTTCGATAAACTGAAGGGTGTTGGTGTCACGTTTAGACAATTTTTTCCCAGTTTCAGAGTTGATAATCAAGGTCATGTGACCAAACTCTGGAGCTTCCCAACCAAGTGCTTCATAAACCATGAGCTGTTTTGGTGTGTTAGCAATATGGTCGTCTCCACGGATAACATGAGAGATTTGCATATCATGGTCATCGATGACAACGGCAAAGTTGTATGTTGGGTAACCGTCTTTCTTTTGGATAACCCAGTCACCACCGATATTGCCACCTTCAAATTCGATATCACCTTTGACCATATCATGCCACTTGTAGATACCTGACTCATTGACAGCCAAACGAACAGTTGGGATGATCCCTGCTGCTTCACGTTCTGCGATGTAAGCTGCTTTTTCTTCTTCACTCATACCAAGGTATTCATTGATGTAGCGTGGTGTTTCGCCAGCTGCTTCTTGGCGTTCGCGTTCAGCTGCCAACTCTTCTTCTGTAACATAAGATTTGTAGGCCTTTCCTTCAGCTAGCAATTGGTCAATGTATTTTTGATACAAGTCCAAACGTTCAGACTGACGGTAGTTTTCATGTGTTTCTGGGCTTTCATCCCAATCCATGCCTAACCAGCGAAGGTTTTCAAGCTGTGAACGTTCCCCATCCTCGACATGACGTTTACGGTCAGTATCTTCGATACGAATGATAAATGTTCCACCATGATGGCGTGCATACAAGTAGTTAAACAATGCTGTACGGGCATTCCCGATGTGTAGTAGTCCTGTTGGACTTGGTGCGTAACGTACGCGGATATCTTTTGACATAGTTTCTCCTATAAAGTCTCTAGGCGTCTGCCTTTTTGCTCTCTATATTATATCACAAGTCTTGGCTGAGTCCAATTTCTATGAATAAAGAGAGTAAAAAGAGTGGGCAAACCACTCTTTTCTTCTATTATTATAGACGTGCGTTAAGTTCTTTGCTTAATTCTTCAAATCCTGGTTTTCCAAGAAGGGCGAACATATTACGTTTGTAAGCTTCAACTCCTGGTTGGTCAAATGGGTTGATGGCATTCAAGTAACCAGAAAGGGCGATAGCCAATTCGAAGAAGTAGATAGTGTAACCAAGAGTGAAGGCATCTTGCTCTGGAAGGGTCACGTACATGTTTGGTACGTCACCATCTGTGTGGGCAAGAAGAACACCGTCAGTCGCTTTTTTGTTTACAAAGTCAACGTCTTTTCCTTGAAGGTAACCAAGTCCGTCAAGGTCTTCTTCCAAGCTAGGGATAATCACGTTCTTGCGAGGTTTGTCAACACGGACAACTGTTTCAAACATGATACGAGTTCCTTCTTGGATAAATTGACCAAGTGAGTGCAAGTCAGTTGAGAAGTTGGCTGAAGTTGGGTAGATACCTTTTTGGTCTTTTCCTTCTGATTCACCAGCCAATTGTTTCCACCATTCTGAGAAGTATTGAAGTGATGGCTCGTAGTTTACCAAGATCTCAGTTGCATAGCCTTTACGGTAAAGGATGTTACGAACTGCTGCGTATTGGTAAGCTTCGTTTTCAGAGATTTTATCTGAAGTGTAGTCTTTGCGAGCTGCATTCGCACCTTCCATAAGGGCTTTGATGTCAGCTCCTGATGCTGCGATTGGAAGCAAACCAACGGCTGTCAATACTGAGAAGCGTCCACCGATATCATCTGGAACAACAAATGTTTCCCAACCGTTAGCGTCTGCTTCAACCTTAACAGCACCTTTTTGGCGGTCAGTTGTTGCGTAGATACGTTTGTTTGCTTCTTCTTGACCGTATTTCTTAACCAAGAGTTCTTTGAAGACACGGAAAGCAATCGCTGGTTCAGTTGTTGTACCTGATTTAGAAATCACGTTTACTGAGAAGTCTTTATCAGCTACGTATTCTACCAAGTCAGCAAGGTAAGTAGATGAGATTGAGTTTCCTGCGTAAAGGATTTGTGGAGCTTTGCGTTCTTCTTTTGTTTGCAAGTTAGCAAAGTGGTGGTTCAAGAAGTCAATGGCTGCTTTGGCACCAAGGTAAGATCCACCGATACCGATTACAACCAAGACATCGCTGTCTGATTTGATTTGCTCAGCAGCTTTCAAGATGCGGTCAAATTCTTCGCGGTCGTAGTTTTCAGGAAGGTCCAACCATCCCAAGAAGTCGCTACCAGCACCAGTTCCTTTACGGATCAATTCATCTGCTGCTGTTACTTGTGATTGCATGTATTCCACTTCATGTGGTGCAACAAATTTGTCTAAAACTTTTGAATAATCAAATTTAATATGTGACATGTTATTCCTCCAATATTTCTTCTTTTCTATCATAACGCTTACCTTCGTTTTTTTCAAGTTTTTTTGTCGAATTTCTCCAATTTTTATCAGAATTCAAACGTTTGCGTAAAAATCCCACATTCCAAAAATTTTGAAAAAATAAAATAAAGAACGACCAGATGTCCCAGTCGTTACAGTTCATTCAATAAATACTCAAATAATTCTAAATTGCCATCTTCTTCATTAACCAGAAACTCTGGATGCCACTGCAAACCGATAATGCGGTGCTCATCGATAGACTCAATCGCTTCGATGGTCTGGTCTCTTGGATCAATAGCAGTTACACGGAAATTAGGTGCCAAATCTTTAATGCTTTGACGATGGACGGAATTGACCTGGCTTTCTTTTCCAAATAACTTAGCCACCACGCTTCCCTCCACTGTCTCAATAGAGTGAGATGTTCCGAAAGGTAGTCCTTGCCAGTGACCTTCGATTTCTTGATTGAGGGTTCCACCAAAGGCAACATTGACAAGTTGAACACCACGACAGATTGCCATAATTGGTTTATTCTGACGAAGCGCTTCCTTCAAGAGTGCCAATTCAAATTCATCACGGACCAGATTGTAATCATCGCTCTCGATGGTCTTTTTCTCTCCATAAAACTGAGGATGGACATTTTGACCGCCTGTCAAAATAAGCTTGTCAATCATTTCCACATAATCGCGTACAACTGACTCATCACCAACAGGAATGACTAAAGGGAGACCACCGACTTGACGAATGCTCTCTGCGAATCTACAAGATACAGATGAATGAATGTTTTTGCCTTCTGCGTCTACGGGACATAGATTTGCAGCAACTCCTACAACCGTTCTAGGCATGATGTCTCTCCTTTCGAATGTTAACGATAGTCCTATCATATCACTCAAAACGCCTTTCGTCTAATATGTTTTTTTTAAGGCTGTGATAAAAATTTTTTATGGACAAGAAAAAGCTGCCCACATAGGACAACTTCTTTCTTATTCGAAAACAAATTGATTGTGATAGAGTTCTGAATAGAAGCCACCTAGTTTCAAAAGTTCATGGTGGTTACCGCGTTCAATGACTTCGCCATCTTTAAGGACAATAATCTGATCTGCATTGAGGATGGTCTTCAAACGGTGGGCAATGACGAAACTAGTTCTACCTGCTACAACCGCCTCCATGGCATGCTGAATCTTACTTTCTGTCACCGTATCTACGTTTGAAGTGGCTTCATCTAGAATGAGAACTTCTGGATCTGTCATCAGGGTTCGAGCGATAGAAATCAATTGTTTCTGTCCTGTTGAGAAGATGCTCTGGTCATCATCTATAAGAGTATCGTATTTATCAGGTAAGCTTTCGATATAGTCGTGAATATGGGTTGCTTTGGCTGCTGCCTCAACCATTTCTTGACTAGCATCTGACACACCAAAACGGATATTGTCTCGAATGGTTCCACTAAATAAGACCGAATCTTGCAAGACAATTCCCACCTTGCTTCTGAGGCTATCCAAGTCGTAGTCACGGATGTCTTTGCCGTCAAAATAAATACCACCAGCATCAACATCATAAAAGCGATTGATGAGGTTCATAATAGTCGTTTTTCCTGAACCTGTCGGACCAACAACCGCTGTCATCTGGCCTTTAGGGGCAGAAATGCTGACATCTTTCAAAATCGGCTTGTCAGGCAAATATGAGAAATCAATATGACGGATTTCGACACCTTCTTGCAACTGAGTGAAGGTCGGAGCATTTTCAGGTCGGATTTCTTCCTCTGCATCAAACATTTCCTGAATTCGTTCAGCACCTGTAAAGGCCAACTGAAGGCTTCCCCAACTAGCTGCAACTTGGATAATAGGCTGGTAGTACTGCTGTGAAAATTGGGCAAACATAACAATCAAACCTAGGGCTGTACTTGTTTCAATAGTCTTATCATTCAAAAGTACAGCTGAACCAGCAAAGATAACGATGGCTGTGTTGACCAGACTCATGCCATTCATGACAGGGAAAAGAATTCCTGAGAACATTCTTCCTTTAAAGGTTGCCTTGCGCACGCGCTCATTTTGTTCAAGAAATCCTGCCATCATATCCTCTTGAATTCCTTGCACAATGACAGCTTTTTGGCCTGAGATACTCTCATCCATATAGGCGTTGAGCTTCCCTACCTCTTTCTGCTGGAGGTTGGTGTATTTGCGTGCCATTTTCACGATGAAAATCAGCATGAGGAAGGCTACTGGTGTGCTGGCAATGGTGATGAGGGCCAGCGTCACATTTCTCGAAAACATGACAAGAATCAGACCAATATATAAAACAATATTGCTCATGACCTGAATCAAGCTTTCGTTAAAGGCTTGGAGGATATTATCCAAATCACTGGTAAAACGAGATAAGATATCGCCATCTTGTCGGCGGTCAAAGAAAGAAACCGTCAAGCGAGCAAGCTTACCGAAGAGGCCTTTGCGCATCTCGTTGGTCGACTCTGCAATCACGCGCGTCATAAGACACATGTATATCACACTAGAGATAAATAGAACCAAAACCAGCAGACCAAGATTGACCATGATTCCTGATAGACTTTGCCAAACAAGTTCTGGATTACCATCTTGATAAGCTTGAACTAAATTAGCTAACTGCGTCACTGCTTGTCCAGAAAAGACTGGAAAGAGGGCTTGGGCAAGAGTCGCCAGAACAATCATCAGGATAACAACTACAAATGATAGCTTATAGACTTTAAAATAATTCCAAAAAAATTGAACTGTCTTCATTTTACTCCTCCTTTCCTTTCTGTGTTTCATAGATTTCACGGTAAACGGCATTGTTGGCAACCAAGTCTGCATGCGTACCTTGACCAATCAATCGTCCTTGATCCAGTACCAAAATCTTGTCTGCATGGACAACCGAGCTAATTTTTTGCGCGATGATAATGGTTGTTGTTCCCTTCAAGTCCTTATTCAAGGCTTCTTGCACTAGGCGCTCTGACTTGGCATCCAAGGCCGAGGTCGAATCGTCAAAAATCAGAATACGTGGATTGCTGACAATCCCACGCGCAATCGACATCCTTTGCTTTTGTCCACCTGAGAAATTGGTTCCCCGTTCCTCAACTGGACTTTCAAAGGTTTTCTCCATACGATGAATGAATTCACTAGCTTGAGCAATATTGGCTGCGCGCTCCATTTCAAATAGAGTAGCATCTCCCTTACCCTGTCTCAAGTTATCTGCAATCGTTCCACTGAAAAGAATAGCACGTTGAAGAACGATAGAAACTGTTTTACGCAGGGTCCCTTCGCTCACTTCTCGAATATCCTTTCCTCCAATTTTGATGGCCCCTTCCTGTGGGTCAAAGAGACGTGGAATCAATTGAGCCAAGGTTGATTTTCCTGCACCAGTCGCTCCAACGACACCAACCATTTGACCAGGTTCAATAGTAAATGTCACATCTTTCAGCATCGGTTCCTTGTCCATTGGATAGGTAAAGGTTACATTTTCAAAGCTAAGACTTCCGACCAACTCTTCATCTGGGACATCCTTGAAGGTCATGGCTGGCTCTGCGTCAAGAATTTCTCGAATACGACGCATGGAAATCATGGCACGACTGACAGAATTTCCCAAAAATCCAACCATAACGATGGTAAAGATAATCTGGCCCAGGTAATTGACAAAGGAAGCAATGGAGCCAACAACTGATGGATCCGACTGAACCATTCCCGCGACCAGCCAAATAGAGAGGAATACCGCCCCATAACCGACTAACATCATAAAGGGTTCCACTACTGAAAAGGCATAACCGATGTAAAGGTTTTGACCGAGAAGCTCGTCTGAAACCTCCGTAAACTTAGCAAATTGCTCTTTTTCTTGGACAAAGGACTTGACCACACGAACACCGCGCAGATTTTCCTTGGCAATGGCATTGATGCGCTCAAGAAGGGTTTGAAACTTGGCAAAACGAGGTCCCATCATTCCCATCATGACAGCAGTCAAACCAAAAATCAAGACTACCATGAGAACAATCACCCACCACAGAGAAGGTAAAGTTTGAACGGCCAGGATAAACGAACCGACGAACAAGAGGGGAAGTCTGAAAAGAATTTGGAAGGTCATCATGACGACGTTCTGAATCTGGTTGATGTCATTTGTCATGCGAACGACTAGATTTCCCGCATTAAATTGTTCAATATTGGCATAAGAAAAGGTTTGGATTTTACGGAAGGCATCCTCTCGAAGATCGGATGAAACTCCTTGGGCAATATAGGCTGCAAGGATAACATTAAGCCCACCAGCAACCAAACCGACCAAGGCCACACCAATCAACCAAGCCCCGATACTATAAATAGCTTCATATTTCCCAGCAAGGAGGGCGTCTAACACTTCCTGCAGATAACGCGGTTGCAGAAGTGAACTAGCAACCATCAAGCCTGTCATCAGGAGCGAAGCTAAGGCCTGCCACTTGTAGGTTTTTATTTTCTGAATCAGCATACTTTCTCCTTAAAAAATAGACAAAAGGGAGCGACAATGCGTCAGCTCCTTTTCATTCTGTTTGTGTGATGTTATTCTAGCAAAAAAGTGGAGTATTGTCAAAGAAGTCTCCTTGATACAGCTAGAATGACTAGTAATTTTTTCTTTATAGTTTCTGTTTTAACTCGACCAAGACATTCATAGCTTGCATAGGCGTCATGTTGTAAACATCAAGCTTAGACAATTCTGCTAGGACAGGATGCTCTTCTGCCGTATCAAAGAGTGAAATCTGTTCAGTGACAGCACTTGTTTGCCTCATGAGAGCAGGACTTTCTGTTCCTTGACCCTCTAACTGAGTCAAAATCTTATCCGCCCTTGCTAAAAGGTCTGCTGGCAAGCCAGCAATCTTTGCAACATGAATACCATAGGATTTATCAGCTGGACCTGGTTCAATCTTGTGAAGGAAGGTGACCTGCCCATCCTGCTCCAAAGTTGCCACGTGGACATTAACCAAGTGTTGTAAACTAGACTCCAGACTAGTCAACTCATGGTAGTGGGTCGCAAAGAGGGTCTTGGCTCCGATATGTTCATGAATGTATTCGATGATGGACTGAGCAAGAGCCATCCCATCATAAGTTGCAGTTCCCCGTCCTAACTCATCAAAGAGAATCAAGGAATTCTTAGTCGCATGAGAAATGGCATTGTTGGCCTCCATCATCTCTACCATAAAGGTTGATTGACCTGAAACCAAGTCATCGGCTGCTCCAATACGGGTAAAAATTGCATCAAAAATCGGTAAATGGGCACTTTCTGCTGGCACATAAGAACCCAACTGGGCCATAACTGCCGTCATGGCTAACTGACGCATATAGGTTGACTTCCCGCTCATGTTGGGCCCTGTAATCAGTTGAATACTGGTATCTTCTGCCATCTGAATCGTATTTGGAATATAGGTCTGAGCCCCCATAACCTTTTCAACGACAGCATGGCGCCCTTTCTGGATATCAATTCGCGAATCATCTCCGAATTCAGGTCGAATCAAATGCTGGGTTTCGGCCACAACTGCTAGACTTTGCAGGACATCAACTGTCGCTATGCCTTGAGCTAAAGCCTGCAAACGCTGGATATACTTGCTGACCTCTTCACGAATACGCATAAAGATTTCGTATTCTAGGTTGGCTGACTTCTCACGCGCCTCCAGCATATCGCCCTCGATACGGGCCAATTCTTCAGTCCCAAAGCGTTCCGAGTTTTTCAGCGTCGCCTTGCGGAAAAAGTGGGCTGGCACATTCCCCAGTTGTGAATTGGTCACATGGAAATAGTAGCCATCCTTTTTATTGTAGTCAATCTTGAGCGTGCTGATACCAGAATTTTCTCGCTCCTTAGCCTCAATCTCAGCAATCCAGCTAGTCCCTTCTCTGAGAACGCGACGGTACTTGTCTAAAGTCTCATCAAATCCAGTGCGGATAATACCACCTTCCGTAATCACATGAGGAGCTTCAGGAGCAATCGCTGCGCTAATCAAACTCTCCAACTCAGGGATTCCATCCAGCTGTGCGATGAGATAGGCTAGAGCAGGTTGCTCCATCCCTTCTAAAATCGCACGAATCCGTGGCACACTAGACAAGGTGGTCGCCAACTGCAAGAGATCCTTGGGATTGGTTTTGCCAAAAGAAACACGACTAGCCAAGCGTTCGATATCATAAACACCCTTGAGACTATCTGTCAAATCACTACGCTCAAAGAAATGGTCGAGAAAGACCTGCACCACTTCTTGACGTTGGACGATTCGTTCCTTATCAATCAAGGGGCGATGAATCCAAGACCGCAAGAGACGCATACCCATAGCTGTTTTGGTTTCATCCAAAAGCCAGAAAAGACTGCCTTGCTTCTTGCCTGAACGAGCATTCTCAACCAAATCCAGACTAGCCTTGGTCGCATAATCCATCTGCAAGAAATCCTTGATTTCATAGCGGATAACAGGTTTGAGGTGGTTCAATTCCCTCATCTGAGTCCGATGAACATATTGGAGCAATTTACTGGATGCCGTTTGCTCCACAGCTGCCAATCGTGAATCCAGCAAATGAAGGTCTTCAAAGCCTTCTTTTTCATAGGAAAGTACCAGATTCATCTGACGACTGAGGATTTGTTCTTCTTCCTCAGACAAGTCATAGCCCAGCACCACTTCTCGTGCCTTGAGATTGCGGATTTCCCCACAAACCAGCGTAAAATCCAAAAGACCTGTCACATAAAAATCACCCGTCACTAGGTCCATATAAGCAAGGCCAAATTGACTGCCATCACGGTCTATGGCAACCAAGAAATTGTTCTGACTGTCCGGCTTACTACTGTCGACCACTGTCCCTGGCGTAATGACCTGAACAACCTCTCGTTTCACAACTCCAA
>CAURES010000054.1:0-10864 GCA_963523725.1 uncultured Streptococcus sp. | reverse complement strand
CAATCAACTCAATTCCCTCTTTTTCTTCAAAGAAATCCATCAGTTCACGCGCCAAGGCTGGATTGTTCTCAACAGGCAGATAACCACCTTGCTTGAGTTCCACTTCGACTTCCATATCGAAGGCAGCTGCAACTCCTTCTGCAACTGTTTTGACCCGCTTTTGCACCAAGAGACTCATGTCCTGTGTCAAGGCCCGAATAGTTCCATGCAAAAAGGCTGTGTCTGTGATAACATTGTTGGTGGTTCCGGCTTGGAAAAGACCAAAGGTCACCACTGCTCCCTCAATTGGGTTAACATTGCGGCTGACAACTGACTGCACCTGGGTCACAAAGTAACTAGCCGCCACCAAGGCGTCATTAGCTTCATGTGGAAAGGCTGCGTGGCCACCTTTGCCTTTGAAACGGATCTTCACCTCGCAAGTCCCTGCAAAGAGCGTATGTGTATTAGTCGCAATCTGGCCGACTTTCAAATCTGGTCGAACATGGAGGCCATAAAATTGATCTGGCAACCAGTCTCCAAAAGCGCCATCCTCATACATGAGCATGCCACCAGCTTCATTTTCTTCAGCAGGTTGAAACAGAAAGAGCAGATTGTTCTTTGGTTGCTCCTCAAGGGCTCGCTCAAGACAGCCTAAAGCAATAGTCATGTGGAAATCATGGCCACAAGCATGCATACGATCTTGATGCAGAGAAGCGAAGGGCAGGCCTGTTTGTTCGACAATAGGCAGGCCATCAATATCTGTCCGCCAACCAATGGTACGCTCTGGCTGACTTCCCTGTAAATAGACCAAAATCCCTGTTCGCCAAGTACGAACTTGAACAAAATTCTTGCCCGCAGTCAATTTTTCAATCACATCCAGCAGATAAGCCTGAGTCTTGAACTCCTCCAAGCCAATCTCTGGAATCTGGTGCAAATCTCGTCTAGTCTGAATCAAATCTAACATCTATCTGTCCTCCTATATAGCAGAAAGAGGCTGGAAGAAGGGTTCCGCCTCTTTATTACTTTTACAATTATAAGGTACGAAGCGCATCCTCTAGCGCTGTTTTTTGTTGGGTTTGGGCATCAATCTCTTTGATAATACGAGCTGGAACACCTGCTACTACCACATTTTCTGGGACATCTTGGGTAACAATTGCTCCTGCTGCGACAACTGAACCACTACCAATTTGGACTCCTTCGATAACCACTGCGTTGGCACCGATGAGAACATTGTCTCCAACACGAACTGGTTCTGCGCTAGCTGGCTCAATCACACCTGCCAAAACTGCACCTGCACCAACGTGGCTGTTTTTCCCAACGATAGCACGGCCACCAAGGATAGTCCCCATGTCAATCATAGTTCCTGCCCCGATTTCAGCACCGATATTGATAACTGCTCCCATCATGATAACAGCATTGTCACCAATTTCAACCTGATCACGGATAATAGCACCTGGCTCGATACGAGCGTTGATAGCACGTTTATCTAGCAAAGGAACTGCAGAATTACGAGCATCTTGCTCAACAACATAGTCTTGATTTTCTACCAAACCATCGAGAAGCGGAGCCACATCTTTCCAGTCTCCGAATAGGACATTCCCTAATTTAACAACAGAGCTTGGTACAGCAGTTGCAAGTTCTCCCTCAAAGGTTACTTTAACACTGGTTTTCTTTTCAGCATTGGCGATAAATTGGATAATTTCTTGAGCGTTCATTTTTGTAGCAGTCATAGGCGCCTCCTAGTTCATTTTAATGATACCTATTCTACCAAAAAAGGCCTCAAATTTGAAGCCTTTTTGTTTGTTTTTAGGTATGATTTTTAGGGATGTGAGATAAAACGTGCTGTCGGTAAAAGCAAGCCCCTACCGATACAACCTAAAAACACTCTTCACAACTATCTCCCCGTGTTTTATTGACTATTCTAGTATAGCACACTTTTAGAATTAAGAAAAGACTTTTTATTTACTTTCTTTCGCTTCTTCTACCGATAGGAAAATCATGGGCAAAATAATCAAGGCCATAGCTAGAAGAAGGGACCAATCCACTACCAATCCTAAGAACAAAACACTCAAGAGAGCAGAAGAGAGAGGTTCACTAGCACTGATAACGGAAACAACCAAAGGAGAAACCAAGGACACTGCCTTCATGGAAATGAAAAAGGCAAAAGCCGTTCCAAAGAAAGCGATAATGAGACAAATCAAGATACTCCAAATATCAGGAGTAAAGGAAAGTTGATAAACCGGCGAAAGGACATTGCTAAATAAACCGGCCAAAATCATCCCCCACCCAACCGTGGGTACAAAACCATAGCGCTTCGCAAAAGGCTGAGGCAAGATAACATTAAACATGACCCCCATGGCACTCAGCAAACCCGTCACAAGTGCTAGCGGTGTCATGGATAACTGAGAGAGATCTCCCTTTGTCGCCATCAGGCAAACACCCAACATGGCAACCAAAACATAGAAAATAGCGCTTTTTGACGCTCGTTTTTGATAAACCAAGCGATTGTAAAAGAGGATAAAGACAGGACTGATAAACTGTAAAATAGTCGCTGTCGCTGCATTTGAGTATTCTACACAGAGATAGAAAAAATACTGAACTGAAAAAATCCCTAAAATAGCATAGGCCAAAAAGGGCAGGTAATTTTTCTTGTCTCGCCAAATATCAAACACTTGCGATTTTAATTGCATCGCAGACCAAATGAGCACAATACTCCCTGCCAGTGTCAAACGCATAGAGGTAATCCAGCCAGAGGACACTTGATAATGAGTAAAGAAATATTCTCCTAAAATCCCACAGATTCCCCATATTAAGCCAGATAGGAGCGAATAAATGGTTCCTTTAATAATCTTTTTCTGATACTGATTCATATCTTTATTGTAACACGAAAGGACAAAAGAAAAAAGTGGCAATCAATACCACTTTCCTATCTTCTACTATTTGGTTGTGTAGATGATGAACTTGATGTACTGCTAGGACCATCACTTGAACTGCTACTTGAACTAGTGCTTGAGCTAGAAGGAGTTGGTAGTGTGCTAACGATACTTGACCAAGCATTTTGATAATCTAACTCACTTCCTCCAATAGCAAAGTAATAGCTAGTCGTAGGAGCCCCCGCCTTGTTAGCCCAATAGCTCGTTACAGTAGAACCTGAAAGATCCACCGTTTTTCCATTAACCGATACTTTGCCCGGCTTCTGTCCTGTAGATCTGAGGACCTGAGATTGAGTCACACTAGAATCAAGATTAAAGCGTTCATTGCCCCAAACACCAAGCTCTGCCTGTTGGATAGCATTAACCAAGTGAGCCATATAATTGGCATTTCGATAATGCCCAGCCCCCTTAGCCATTGGGCGATTGTCATCATGACCTAGCCAACCACCTAGAGTCAATCTTGGTGTCGAAAGCATGAGCCACATATTTTCATCTTCATTAGTTGTACCAGTCTTACCAATCCAGTCTGCACGAGCTAGACTAGGATTAATAGACGATAAGTCTGACTGGAAACTAGAAGTAATACGAGATGAAATCACCTCACGAAGCAAACTCTGCATAATCGTTGCTGTTGCCTTCGAGTACACTTGAACTGGTTTGTCTTGGAATTCATAGATTACTCTACCATCAGATGATTCAATCTTAGAAATCACATGTTTCTGATGGTAGATACCGTTATTAGCAATTGTTTGGTAACCATTGGTATGCTGGGCAACTGTGACTTCGATACCACCACCCATAGGCAGACTTTCGATACCATACTCTGGAATCTCGTAACCCATTTTCTCCATGTAACCCTTGACATCCACACCCTTCTCACGAAGCATGCGATAGGTCCAATAGGCTGGGATATTCCATGAATAGTTCAAGGCTTCACCCAGAGTCATCATGCCTGTACCTGGACTATTTACATACATGATAGGATTTCCATTAGAGAATTTTGTCGGATAATTTGACAAGATACTAGCGCTTCCCATCAAACCTTGATCAATGGCAATACCGTAGGCCAGCAAAGGTTTGGTTGTAGAGGCAGGAGAACGCTTAGTGTCAAAGGCGTGATTGTTTTGGTTTATCTGGTAATTACGACCACCAACGAAACCTAGAACAGCACCCGTTTTATTGTCCATCAAAACATTCCCTACTTCAGGCTGCCCAGTCGCATCATCTACCAAACGACCGTAGTTAGCAACTGCATTTTGCATGGCATTATGGATTTTTTTATTGATTGTTGTAGTGATTTTGTAGCCACCTTTACTTAGTTCCTGCTCCGCTCGCTCATGATAAGCCTTTTGAACCGCTTCCTTTTTCAACTCCTGACTAGAGACGTTGTCCTGTTGAACTAAATAATCATACATGCGGTCTGTCGCTTCAGCCATAGCCGTAAAGTAAAGGTAATCCCTCGAAACAGCATTGATAGTTCCTGATGGCAAGAAATCTTGTTTGAGATTATAATCCTTGTACTGGTCGTACTCTTCCTGAGTCAGAGCACCCGTACGGTACATGTTATAGAGAACATCCTTGGCTCGTTTCAAACCAAGTTCTAAGTCCGCATCACTCTTTAACTCTCCAGTATTTTCATAAGGGGAATAAGTAATCGGACTCTGTGGCAAACCTGCTAGGAAAGCGGCTTGGGGAATACTCAACTTGTTGGCATCGATACCGAAAATCCCTTCAGCAGCTTGCTGGGCACCTGCAATATTCTGCCCTTTATGATTTCGACCAAAGGGAGCAACATTGAGATAAGTAGTCAAGATTTCATCCTTACTCATGCTGCGTTCCAAGGCAAGGGCATCAACAATTTCTGTAGCCTTACGAGCCAAAGTCGGAGCATCTCCGACCACTTGTTGCTTGATTAACTGTTGGGTCAAGGTCGAGCCCCCGCTAGATGAGCCCAAACCTGCAAAGGTTCCCAAAGTCGCCCGAATCACAGCTTTTGGCACAACCCCATTATGTTCAAGAAAATGTTCGTCCTCAGTTGCAACGATAGCCTTTTTGAGATTGTCCGATATTTCCTCAGATGAGACAGAAGTTCTCAGTAAATCACTCTCGATAGAAGCAATGACACTCCCATCTGCATAAACAATTTCTGAGATGGAAGAAATATTTTTAACCTGCTTGACCAAATCCTCCGATTGAGGAACCTTGGCCTTGTCAAACAAAGCAACTCCATAACCAAGAGCTACACCAGCACCAAAAAGCCCACCGATAAAGCCTAGAATAAAGAGAGTATTCAAAATTCCCTTGATAGCAACTAAAATGCTACCTAGGATAGCCAGAACTTTCCCACCTGTCCCATCCGACTTCTTCTCTTCTGAGACTTTCTCTGATTTTTTATGATTTATTTTTGATTTTACTCGCTGGAAAAATTCCAGCATTTTTCGTTTTAATTCATTTAATTGATTTTGCATGGATTTCCTCACTCTATCTATTATACCACAAAAGGGAAACTTTCAATAAAATAGCCACTTTCTTCCCTATTCTACTAGGCTATTGCCCAAGTTTGTGATACAATAGTTAGAAACAATAATTTTAAAAAGGAGAAAAGACACATGCACATTTTTGATGAGCTAAAAGAGCGTGGTTTGATTTTTCAAACGACTGATGAAGAAGCTTTGCGTAAAGCCCTAGAAGAAGGTCAAGTTTCTTATTATACTGGCTACGATCCAACTGCTGACAGCCTTCACCTAGGCCACCTTGTCGCAATTTTGACAAGTCGTCGCCTGCAACTAGCAGGTCACAAACCTTATGCGCTCGTTGGCGGTGCTACAGGTCTCATCGGAGATCCGTCCTTCAAAGATGCTGAACGTAGTCTCCAAACAAAAGACACAGTAGATGGCTGGGTCAAGTCTATCCAAGGACAACTTTCTCGTTTTCTTGACTTTGAAAATGGTGAAAATAAGGCTGTCATGGTCAACAACTACGACTGGTTTGGCAGCATCAGCTTCATTGACTTCCTCCGTGATATTGGAAAATACTTCACGGTCAACTACATGATGAGTAAGGAATCTGTTAAAAAACGGATTGAAACTGGAATTTCTTACACTGAGTTTGCTTACCAAATCATGCAAGGGTACGACTTCTTCGTCCTTAACCAAGACCATAATGTCACTCTTCAAATCGGTGGTTCTGACCAGTGGGGAAATATGACAGCTGGTACCGAATTGCTTCGTCGTAAGGCTGACAAGACAGGCCACGTAATCACTGTTCCACTGATTACCGATGCAACTGGTAAGAAATTTGGTAAATCAGAAGGAAACGCAGTCTGGCTCAATCCTGAAAAGACTTCTCCATACGAAATGTACCAATTCTGGATGAATGTTATGGACGCAGACGCTGTTCGCTTCTTGAAAATCTTTACTTTCTTGTCACTTGATGAGATTGAAGAAATCCGTAAACAATTTGAAGCAGCGCCACACGAACGCTTGGCTCAAAAAGTCTTGGCTCGTGAAGTCGTTACACTTGTTCACGGAGAAGAAGCTTACAAAGAAGCCCTCAACATCACTGAGCAACTCTTTGCAGGAAACATCAAAAACCTTTCTGTTAAAGAACTTAAACAAGGACTTCGTGGTGTGCCAAACTACCAAGTTCAAGCAGACGAAAACCACAATATCGTAGAACTGCTCGTCTCATCTGGTGTAGTTAACTCAAAACGCCAAGCCCGTGAAGACGTTCAAAACGGTGCTATCTACGTCAACGGCGACCGCATCCAAGACCTTGACTATGTCTTGAGTGACGCTGATAAGTTAGAGAACGAACTGACTGTTATCCGTCGCGGTAAGAAAAAATACTTTGTATTGACTTACTAAACTATTCAACATTTATCTATAAACAAAGGAGTTACCCTCGAGAAAGGTAACTCCTTTTTGCTGTGAATAGTCCCCACCTATCCCTTAATAGACAGGCTACGCAGGACTATGCGCAAGGTTGTTAGATTATGTAAGATAGAGAGATTTGAAGGACTGAGCCAATTAAACAAGCCAAAGCCAATCAAACTACTATTTACGACAACGGTATCTTGAATATTCTTCTTGATGAGTGTTTGCAAAGATGATGATAGCGAATCCAACTCTTGGAAGAAATCCAAACGATTATCTAACAATAAGATATCACTCATCTGCTTAGAAATATCTGCACTCTCATTCATCACCACACCGATATCTGATAGGGTTAGAGCAGCTGAGTCATTCAACCCATCCCCAACCATCAAAATAGTGTGACCTGCTTTCTGCAGTTCCTCTACTAACTCAAATTTCCCATCAGGTTTCAAGTCTGTATAGACCTGATCAAAGGGCAAATCTTTGACTAATTCCTCTGTCCTAACCAAGGTGTCCCCTGTTGCCAGAATCAATTTTTTCCCTTGTGCCTTAAGTTTCTCCAAGGCTGCTTTTGCTTCTTTTCTCAAAGGAGTATGAATGCAGAACATTCCAATCAATTCATTCTGATAAGCCAAGAATAAGAGATTGTAGTGACTCTTGTACTCTTCAATTAAAGCATTTTGTTCTGAACTGATATGAATCTGTTCATCCTGCATCAAGACATAATTCCCAATAAGAACTGGTTGCCCATCTATATGAGATTTAATCCCCTTGCTTGCGATATATTGGAGTTTCCCATGCATTTCCTCATGTTCAATTCCCTCTATCTCAGCTTGCTTGACGATGGCATTAGCAATAGGATGATAAATGTGCTCCTCAAGACAGGCACTGATTCTGAGAATATCTTCCTCACTATAGTCCCCAAAAGGTAACACCTTTTCAACTATAGGATAGCTAGTTGTGATTGTTCCCGTCTTATCAAACAAGAAAGTATCAACTTCCAGATATTTCTCCAGAACATCTCCATCCTTAATCACCATTTCACGGTTCAACCCCTCCTTGATAGCTGTCAAATAAGCTACAGGAGTAGAAATTTTCAAAGCGCAGGAGAAATCGACCAATAGGAAAGAAATAGCCTTAGAAAAAGAACCTGTTAATAGGTAAGTCAGCCCAGCCCCCAAGAAATTATATTTGACGACCTTGTCCGCCATTTTGATGAAATAGCGTTGTTTCGTTTTCTTGTTTTCTTCAGATTTCTTCATCAACTCAATCAGTTGTAAAATCCGGCTGTTCATCTGATTATCGGTTACACGAATGCGTAACTCTCCAGTTTCTAATACTGTATTTGCACAAACCAAATCAGACTCTCTTTTTTCAACTGGAAAACTCTCTCCCGTCAAGGAACTTTCGTTGACCATACCTAAACCTGAAACTACTTGTCCATCAAACAGAATTTCATTTCCTTGAGATAGGACCAAGACATCTCCTATTTGAACATCGGAACTCTTGATACTAACGACCGTATCGCCCTGTACCAAGAATACATCGCTCTCTTTTGCAAGAAGGCTTTGTTCTAAATCTGTTGCAGTTTTTTTCAAGGACCACTGATCTAAATGATTCCCCAAATCAAGCATAAACATGATATTGCTAGCTGTCTTGGATTGGTTCATAAACAAAGACAATAAAATAGCCGAACAGTCCAAGACCTCCATCGTTAGTTCCTTACGCGCTAGTGTTTGATAGGCTTCTTTAACATATCCAAAAGCCTGATAACAAGTCCATATATAGCGAATAGGAGACGGCACAAGACTACGAAAAAGCACACGCTTAATCGCTGCACCTGAAACGATAGAATAGGCACTCTCTTCTCTACGAACAGGAAGAGTCATCAACTCAGAAACTTTCCCTTTATCAATTCTTTTTAAAAAGGCTTCTGCATTGTCTAATACAGAGAAGCCTTCTTTTATACGTAGAGTAAAGTGCTGTTGATCCATGTAAAACTGGATAGACTCAATTCCCTTCTCATCTCTCGCCAAGGAACGAAGATAGTCTTGAATATCCAAGGTAAGTGAAAAAGAAGATGATAGTCGGATATGTTGATATCCTCTATATAGCACTTTAAAAGACATATTATTCTCCTATAAGGCTATCTAATTGCTCTTCTTTTTTCTCTTGCTCGTACAAATATTTGGCATCTTGCAAAACATCGTCTCCATGTTGCTTCACAACAGAAACAGATGCATCTAGCTCGTCTTTCAACTTGTAAGCCTTAGCCAAAGCTTTAGAATAACCTTTTTTAGCTTCCTTACTTGCTAAGATTTTCAAACCAAGGGTACCAAATGCAACACCACCTAAAAAGAGTGATGATTTTTTCGCAACTTTTGCGACGCTCAATACTTCTTTTAACATACTTATTTCCTCCTAGCTATTATTATATATTAATTTTTATATAAAAGCAATTTAATTTTGGTAGTTTGAAAAGTAATTATACTACTATTTAATTCTATTACAAATCATCCTAAAGTTGCTTTCATTAGCCTCTTTTGATACACTTAAACTATGAATACAAACCTAAAACCCAAACTTCAACGCTTCGCTTCTGCGACCGCCTTTGCCTGTCCTATCTGCCAAGAAAATCTGGCCTTGGTAGAGTCTAGTCTTAAATGTGAGAATCGGCATTCTTTTGACCTAGCAAAATTCGGCTATGTCAATCTATCTCCTCAAATCAAGCAATCTGCTAACTACGACAAGGAAAATTTTCAAAACCGTCAACAAATCCTAGAAGCCGGCTTTTACCAAGCTATTTTAGATGCTGTATCTGACTTACTTGCAAGCTCAAAAACTACCAAAACAATTTTAGATATCGGTTGTGGCGAAGGTTTCTATTCTCGCAAGCTTCAAGAAAGGCATCCTGACAAAACCTTCTATGCCTTTGACATCTCCAAAGATTCAGTCCAAATCGCTGCCAAGAGCGAACCCAACTGGGCAGTCAATTGGTTCGTTGGCGACCTGGCTCGTCTCCCTATAAAAGACGCTAGCATGGATATCCTGCTTGATATCTTTTCACCTGCCAACTATGGAGAATTTCGTCGCGTTTTATCCAAAGACGGCATCTTGATAAAGGTTATCCCAACTAAAAATCACCTCAAGGAAATCCGTCAGAAGGTACAAGACCAGCTGACAAACAAGGACTATTCCAACCAAGATATCAAAAATCATTTCCAAGAACACTTTACCATCCTATTTAGTCAAACTGCCTCTCTGACTAAGACTATCACAACAAAGCAGCTTCAAGCCCTGCTCAGTATGACTCCTCTCCTCTTTCACATCGACCAGACTAAGATTGACTGGAGCCAACTGACAGAAATTACCATTGAAGCAGAGATTTTGGTTGGGAAAGCATTCTAAACTAGACTTCCCAAAGGTATAAAACTTACCGAAAATCTCCAATATTACAAAAACGCATAAGAACAGGTGGTCAAAACCTTAATCTTATGCGTTTTGTTATAGTTTCCATACACATTAAGGGAAAATATTTGAAATCAGTTCTCTTAATAGCCATTGAATACCATATAGTACATTTACTCCAAATATGATATAGGCCGTATAAATCAAGTATTTCGATTTCTCCCGCCTCAAAGAATAGATTTTGTACAAAATAAATAAATTTAAAATAATAAATAACAGAGACAAAATCTTCCCCCAAAAATCAATCATAAAAGTACACAGTCAAGCATAGCTCTAATCTTTATTTTCGATTCGAGATAACAAACTTATCAATAAATAGCAAGTGATATAATGCAAGTGTAATTCCAAATAAGCACCCATGATAAGAGATTTCTTGATGGGTAAGGGGGAAAAGAGTATCATTACCCGCCAAGAGGCATGTCAAAATAACAAATAGAATCCAAAATAAATCCGTCCATTTATATTTTGAAAAATATTTTTTCCACATAAAAACACCTTCTTTCCTATAATTATATTATAATACTTTATGTAAGCGAATACAAGAGGTGTGAAGCTGAAAGACAGTAAAAACCAGCATTTCTAAACCTTCACTGTATCTAGGATTTATCT